>CAIKBN010000062.1 GCA_903825675.1 uncultured archaeon | reverse complement strand
CTTTCAAACACCTTCGGTGTTTAAAATGAAAAAAATAAGTGTGTCTGAAGACCTGATAAGGGTAAAGGATCTTATAGGAAGAGCCAGCCATATACGGGTCAGGAACATAAGGGAAGAAGTACTGATACAGCTGCGTGAATTGGGCATACGGGTTGATAATCTTGAGGGAAAACTCGGCAAGGATGACAAAAGCAGCGTAGGCATGAAAAGAAAAAACCAGATACTATTCCTTCTCAGCGACAAGCGAATGAATGCTGATGAAATCGGAAAGGTGCTTAACCTTTCCAGAAACAGGGTTAACGAATGCCTAAGGGCGCTGGAAAAAGATGGAATACTAACAGGTGATTTTGAAGGCAAGAAAAAATATTACTTCATTAATGTTAAAAAAGATGCTCCTAATTGAGATGCAGTTTTCGGAACTAAAAAATAAGAAGCATATTAGGTATTTTGAAAATGAGGTCAAAACTGGTTATGATGATCTCCTTTCAAAACAGAAGTTTATGAGGTATTTTGAAAATGAGGTCAAAACTGGTTATGATGATCTCCTTTCAAAACAGAAGTTTATGAGGTATTTTGAAAATGTCATCCGAGGATGACTTTTCGAAACTACAATATACGAAGTATAAGGTGTTTTTAGATTGAGAAAGATAATAGGTGTATTGTCCGGGAAGGGTGGCACAGGCAAGACTACTACTGTTGTTAATCTGGGCTTGGCTATGCATAAGCTAGGTGAGAATGTTGTCATAGTTGACGGAGACCTGAGGAACCCCAATATTGGCATTCATCTGGGCTCGATAGAAAGCTATATGACTCTGCATGATATTCTTGACCGTGAGATATCTCTGCTTGAGGCGCTTCATATACATGAAACAGGGCTGAGGTTTATACCTGCTCATTTGTCCTTGAACTATCTTAATACAGATGCGAGTAAGCTAAAAAATATCTTAAAACACTTTGACTGCACGGTTTTGCTGGATGCGCCGTCAGGCCTTGACAAGGGCGCGCTTGCTGTGCTTGAGGCTGCTGATGAATCACTTATTGTGACTACACCACACCTGCCAGATCTTACTGGATGCCTGAAAACCATAGAGTTAGCCAGGAACATGGATGTGCTGATAAAAGGCATAGTGCTGAATAACATATGCGGGCACAAGCATGAAATAAGCAAAAAGGAGATAGAGGCTGTAAGCAACACCGAGGTTATCCATTCGATACCGTGCGATAAGAATATAGCCATGAGCATTGCTGCAAAGATGCCGGTTGTAGAGAGGCTCCCTTTTTCTCCTGCAAGCATAGCATTCTTTGAGCTTGCATCCAAGCTAACAGGCAGGGAATACAAAAAACCGAGATTTCTGGCAATGAGAAGGATTGCTCACAAGGTGCTACCAAAATCTCATTCGTTTAAGAATACTGAAAAGGCCTGATTCTTTTATTATTTCTTCGCCCATAAGCTCTGAGGCCAATTTTATAAAGGCCTTGCTTGTGTCAGTGCCTGGATTATAGGAAACAAGGGGCATCTTCATGGCAAGGCTTTTCCTTATATTTTTGTCATATGGTATGGATGCAATAACAGGAAGGCCTGTAAGATGCTCCACCTCATCCTTTGTCATTTCATGTTTGTCCTTGTTTATCATGTTAAGGATTATGCCTAATGGCTCTACGCCAAGCTCGCTTGCGACCTCATGGGACCTTACGATATCCATTACTGCAGGCACATGCGGTGTTGTTACGTACAGCACTTCGTTGCTTGCACTAATGGATGCCATGGCTTCTCTTCCAATGCCAGGCGCTGAATCAAGCATTATAACATCATTTTTGTGCATGATAGTATTTATGGCATGCCTGAGTTTGGTTAAATCAGTGCCGTGCAGGTCTTTTAGCGAAAGCGACGCAGGAACTATCTTCATGCCAGTAAAATGATCATGCAATGCTTCTTCCATGCTGTGCTCTTCGCGCAGGACGTGATTAAGAGTAGAACGCGGATTGTACATGCCTAGATGCAGACCAAGGTGCGAGGCAGTCAAATTGCAGTCTATAAGCGTGACGTTTTTCTTCATTCTGGCAAGGGCTGCGCCCAGATTTACAGCTACTGTTGTTTTGCCAACACCGCCTTTGCCTGAAAATACGCTTATAACCCTTGTCACGAAAACACCTATATATTGTGAAACAAGGAAATAATCAGGATTTCATAACTTGTTTCACATATAGCGAACAACAAAGTTAATATCGGCATTCTTTTGTTGGTTCACTATAATTATTAGCAATGCACAGTTTTTAAATCAGATAGCAACTTGATTTTTAGAATCATTTATATCTCTGGCAGTAATTATTATGCCTGTTGTTTAAGCTTATATGAAATCCTGTAAAAACGCAAAAACTAATTATTTTAAATTTCATGACCAAATAATAAAGATAGCGGAGAAATTGTATGGAGAGACAATCTAATCTTGTTTTGGTCTTATTAATAACAGGAATAGGCCTGCTGCTCATCTTTTTGGCTGTCAAAACCGGGATAACTGGTCTGGCCTTGCAGAATGAGGTATCGGTTTCTATAAAAAACATAACCAATGGCGAAATAACACTTTTCGATTATGCTAAATCATTGGTGATTGGTGACAGGCAGGAGATATATGTAGAATTCACAAATATAGGTGCCAATAAATATACGTCAAGAATTGAGATTAAGGTATATTATTATTCTAACGACAGACTAAATGAAACAGCTTATTACTATGATTCATCTGTATTGCTATACCCTGCCATGAAAAGAGATTATCATGCTGTTTTTGTGCCTAGCATTGATGGCATATACTACATAAAATTTACTGTTCGGTATGAAACAAAGGTTATTGAGACTTGGGGTATTTTCGGAGTTCAATCTTACACAACAACTACCAGCACAGCAGTTACACCAGCTACTACAGTTACAACAGCTACAACTAGCGGGGGTGAAGGCGGTGCTTTTTTACCGATTTTTGTAGCAACAGTGCCACCCAAATATCTAGGTGCTAACCCCATGCTTGACGCAGACTATAAGGAAAACATTAGTATAATAAGAGGCGACAGTGATTTTATGGCTATCCGGGCGCGCAACAAGGGAGATATCAAGCTAAATAGCATCATGCTTTACTTCTCAGTTGCAAACTTTTTTGAGATTGATATAAACCCTAAGGCGATAAGTGCCTTAGAAATAAACGAATCGAAGCTATTTCTGGTCTCGATCAAGGTACCTAAAGACGCTATTCCCGGGAAATATAATCTTGATTTTTATATTACTAGCGACCTTGCCAAAAAACAAGGCATCATTTTAATCAATGTAATTGCCATGAATATGACTAAAGAATATCTTATGAACAAGATTACAAATTACAAATTACTTATTTATGAGATAGAGGGCGAGATAAGCTCTGCGTTCTCCAAAGGTTTTAATGCAAGCGGGGCAAACGAAAGTTTAGGAAAGGCTGCGGATGAGCTTAAAATAGCAGAAGGGTATTTGAACAGCGGTGATTATGAAAAGACGTATGATTCTCTGACACATATAAAAGGGCATATTGAAGATACGTTATTCCTGCTTGCAAACTCTATGTTTTACCTGTATGCTGCACCTCCTGTAAACCTGTTATGGCTGATTATTTTAATTATAATATTAATTGCATTGCTGTTCATTTACTTGTTATACAGGAGAAAAAAGAAGGCGAAAACAGAAAGACCCAGAATTCTGAAGAGGATGGACTCTGAAAATGAGGCATAAAGCTATATATTTATAAGTAATGAAAAAGAAGGTTTAATATGAGTTTATTTGGTCCTTTTGTATACAAAACAAAGGATGATAAAAAGTTCTGGCTTCACATGAAGCAGATGGGCAAAGTTACACTTTACTTTTTTTCAAAGAATCCTGCAAATGCTATTTCCATGCCAAGGGGTTATGAGGTTGTGGAAAACCCGAGAATATCGCTTCCGTTCCTGAAGAAGAGGGAAGGTGGCTTATTTGGAAAAAAGAAGGAAGAAAAAAAGGTGGAAAAGGCAGAAGCCACGGTGGAAAATCCGCAACAATGACCTCAGGAATACTTGTATATCAAAACAGAGAATAATATTATCAGAAATAAAACACTATATATCAGGTAATTTATTTCTCCTTTGATATTTTCTGCAGGATATTCTTCATTGTTAGTCTGGTTTTCTGCTATACTGACATCTTTTTCTGCTGCTGGTTCACTGGCATTGATTTTGCTCTCGATAGTAAAGGTAAAGGTCCTTTCCTGCATAAAAACTATTCCTTCAGATGGGTTTCCTGATCTAGCACCAATGACGACATGCTGAGTGCCTAAGATGCCTGATGCCTTGACAAATATATCAACAGGCAGTGCTTTCTTGGTGCCTCTGTCTGGGAGCACCATGTATTCGTTGCCGGATGATTCATTTATCTTAAACGTGTCTGGTTCTATTATGACTGCCCAGCCTGCTGGCGCTTCTTTTACCCACATCTCAACATACTGTTCATCATCGCTCCAGAAAAGTATTGTAAACCTGGCTGATTCGTTTTCTCCTAAAACCGCAAAATCGTTTTTAGTTACAGTGCCTAGGGCATGCACAATGCCTGCAAAAAGCAGTAAAATAAAAAGTATTCTAAGGATTTTCCCCATTTTTAACACCTGTTATATATACTGTCCCGTTGTAGCGACCTGCGTATATAGGTGGTATACTAATCCAGTACCATGTTGTAACATTGGTTTTTTCAGATACGTTTATTTCTATTGCAGCGTTAGTGCTGGTAAGATTAAACGCTTCGTTATAGCTGTCTGTTACATTGCTCCACGAGATATTACCGACACCCACAACAGTGCCCAGTGTTGTATTAAACAAGTTAGTGCCTCTTACATAGATATCAAGGTTACAGCTGCCGGAGTTAACTGTTATATTATATGTCTTATTGGAATTCCCAGGCGCAGCAATTCCTTTTTCACCAGGGTTTAGTGAGCCAAAACTAATAGAAGACCACTTTAGCGTGAAATCTACTATACAGGAGCGTATAGAAATTATTGCATCATCTGTATCATTGCTCTGAACACCAGTAGCATTGGAGCTGAATAAAACATCAATCTTCCATGATGAACTAATGGGTCCTGTTGCATTCACTGTCCATGTAAGATTGCATAATCCGGATGAGATGTTCACCACACCGCAGGTCTGCGGATTGCCTGAGCCTGTCCATAAAGGCACATCACCTTCGGTTGTATTGACAGGTGTATCAGGATCAGCAGTTAGGTTATATCTTGCTGTGCCATTCACTTCATCACAGATTGCTGTAGGGTTGCTGCTTGCACAGCTTACATTTGCTATAATAAGAAAGGTTTGGTTTTGTATTATATTTGTTGTTTTAGCTGGTTCTGGATTGCTCAGTGTCACGTTAAGATATCCGTAGGCCTGGTTGACTGCTAATGATGACTGCGTTGAGTTTGCTTCCATTGGCTCAGCATTGGTTGAGTTGCACCTAACCCTGAAGTAATAGGTTCCTGCTTTGTTTGCGGTTATATTAAAGTAATAATTGTCAGAACTGCCTAACAAAGAGCCTATGTAATAAGAAGTGATATTAACATAGATTAGTTCATTGCTGTTGGTTGGCGTATCAGTGAAGGGACCACCAGATGAGGTGGAGTTTTGTATTATAATATTTACATCGCTGGCAGCTTCTTCAGTTACTGTGCAATTCCCATACAATGTTGTATTTTCTCCTGTGTTTATGGTTGCTGTAAGAAGCGATGAATTGGCTGAGAAAAGAGGTGGATCGCTCCATATGACATCAATGGATGAAGATAAGCCTATGAAATCAGTTGCAGTGATTCTCGTTATATAATCTTTCTGTTCTGTGCTGTGCACAACCCATGCGCCTTTCCATACTCCATGATAAGCAGAGCCGCTAACTAATTTTAATTGAATGGTTTCTATGCTTCCCATATCAGCTGAAACAGTTTTCAGACCGAAAGTATCCCTTATCTCAGCTGTTATAGTCATGGTATTTCCGGTGACAACTTTTGATGGTTCAACAGAAGCAGAAATAATTTCAGGCATGAATAGAAAAAAGGGATGAGATGCCCTATGCAACCATGGACTAAAGCCCATGGTATCTTTATGCATCTCAATTCGAAACGGTATAAATACCGTAGTATCAACTAAGGTGTTTCGAAAATGACATGTTGCATGAATCGGGATAGCTAAGACAAAGACTACCAGAACTAGAACGTAAAATAAAGGTTGTCTTATCATTATATCAACTGCGCAAGAAAGGCCACATTCTAAAGCGTTTTGGCTTGTAATTGATGCCTATAAGTTTGGCAGCAATCTCCATAATTGCCTGGCTTGCAGCTGAATTCTGTTTTGATATCATAACCAGCTCTCTTTTGTTTATACTTTTCAGTACATTTTCGTCCTCTGGTATTTTTCCTATTACAGGAAACTCAGTGAACTGCATAACCTCCTCTATGTTTAATTCGTATTTTCTGTTCCTTACCCGGTTAAGGATTATACCTATGAC
The DNA here is from genome assembly GCA_903825675.1 of uncultured archaeon. Lineage (GTDB taxonomy): Archaea > Aenigmatarchaeota > Aenigmatarchaeia > GW2011-AR5 > GW2011-AR5 > CAIKBN01. Next base: position 6,242 of record CAIKBN010000062.1, on the reverse strand, counting down.
TCTTGGCAGGCTATCAAGCTGGGAATATTTTGCCACATCAACCACTGACGGGATGAACGGATTGGCAATAAACAATATCTCGTCACAAGCACCAAGGGATATCAAAGCCTCTTTACCAATTCCTGGTGCAGAATCCAGAAGAACTATATCATGGTCGCAGAAGACCTGAATAAATGCATTCTTCAGCCCGTTTGTATCCACGTCAACAAGATCCTTCAGCTGCAGGGATGCGGGAACAACATTAATGCCTGAGGGGTGTGGATATATAGCATCTTCTAAGCTTGCCTCATTCCTCAAGAAGCTATTCAGTGTTTTTGGGTATGTATACATTCCCATGTACAGGCCAAGATGTGCGGTTGTAAAATTGCAGTCTACGACTGCGACTCTTTTGCCGAATTTCTTAAGGGCTATGGCCAGATTGGCTGCTACGGTTGTTTTTCCGACTCCGCCTTTGCCTGAAATAATGCCAATTAATCTTACCATTTATATCACCTTTTTATCATCATAGCCTGACTGAGCGTCTGTATTCGGGAATGTCACTGTTATTATTTTTGGTTCTGTTTTTTCCAACTGTTGCTTGATGTCAAAAAGGGCATTTTTTATTTCTGACCTATGATTATTTTTATTTCTGCGCTTAATGACAAATGCAGCAGAAAAGGCAACAGCAGCGAATATTATTATGTATATTATTTCGTTGCCCTTCGGCCATTCTATACCTATTGCAAATCCGGTAATAGGTTGTGACTGATTTACTGCTGCCTGCTCTTGTTTTTGCTGCTCTATTGTAAACCCGAAGGTCTTTTCCCTTGAAATACCGCTGCCATTTACTTTAATTGCAGCTGCTGATGTTCCAAGCTTGGCATCTGGCGTAATTAAAAAATGCATATCTACTGTTTTTTCCTCACCTGCAGACATTTTTTCAATAAGGGGATTCAAAATATAGTACTCTTCTGGTATGCCTATTACCACGATATTTATGTCATATATATCTGACTGACCTGTATTAACAAGCTTTATTTTCTGTGTCAGGTTCTCTCCAGCTTTTATTCGGATTGAGTCCGGAAACAGCAATGAAAAAGATTCAGATGCTTTAACACTAAGGTTGATTTCTGACGCATGGCTTATATACGGCTCTTTTTCAGCTTTTACATAGATGGTGTAATTTCCTTCTTTGGCTGGACCTACAAAGCCTAGTCTAAAGACGCCGTTGTTGTCAGAAAGCGTTTTTTCATTGAGGTTTGTATTTTTAATGAGGGCTTCTATGCTAACATTGCTGATGGATGCTCCTCTTGAATCCTGTGCAACACCTACTATTTCTATGGGTTCACTAAGGCTGTAAATCTTTTTGCTGACATCATAGCTTAATCTGATTTTTTCTTTTGTGCCCAGCGCAAAGATTGACAGGTTTCTGGTTGTCAGAATTACAGTGTTTCTTATTGCGTCTATGTCTGCGTTGGTTTCTTCCCATTCACCTTTACATAATTTCTTTGCTGAATTCCAGCTAGAACACCTGAAGAGGCTTAGGTCTGTTTCGTCAACCTCACCCTCGTTGTAATTGATTTCTATTCTTGCTTCGCTGAAGGGTATGGCAACATCATATATGTACAAGGCATAATTTGATATTCCAGGAGTTATGATATTAGTAAGGCTGTAATAATGAATGGAATCACTGAATTCATCTATAGCTGATCCTTTGAGCAAGAGCTCAGAGCTTGGGAAGATTATATCAATATCATAGGTGCCGACTGGTATATCTCCGGAATATGCGCCAGCACCGTCTGTTGCCAGATTCAGCTTTTCATATCCATCAAGAATAAATTTCATGCTGGTTGTGATGACCTTTTTGTCGGCATCGAGGAATTTTCCATAAACATGAACCACATAATCTATTTTTTCTGTTGTAACAAGTGAGGAGTTTTTATATTCCATGGTTGCTTTCAGGTCATACTTTCCTGGTGGATTGTAAGGAACCTTTAACCGTATGCCGTAAACAGTTCCGCTAAGGGTTCTGCTTTTTATTTCTGCCTGTGAAGAACCTATTTCTATTTTAAGATTGGTGTTGTTTACATCTATTATACTGCCTCTTTCCGTGGCTTTGAGCCCTATATATATTTCATCGTCAGGCTTTACCAATGTCTTATCTATGCTTGCAATATCGAATTCGATATCTCCTTTAATCTCAATTTTGTCAGAAGCTATTATGCTTGCCCTGCCATAGGTTGCATTTACCAGCAGGTTGTAGGTTCCTGGTATTACAGGGCTGTCTATTTTAAGTACCCATCCTTTGGTTACGTCATAAACGGGATTTATTTTCAGTGTTTTTTGCTGCCCTTCTATATACAGATCAAAACCCAGGTCTGCTGCAAGCGATGCCCCATCCTTTTTAACAAGCATGTATATGTTGATTACATCACCTATGTAGGCTGGTTTTGGTTGTATTACGTTTATATATCCTGTTAATTCTGAGATGGTAAAGCTGGATGATTTATTTACTGTCTGATTACCGGACTCACAGAATACTGTAACATTGAATTGGCCTGTTCTGTCCAGATAGGACTTGTCTACTGCAAGGGAATAAAGCGGTCCAGCACCTGAAAAGCCTATTTTCGGTATGATTATGTTTGGACCGACTATTTTTGCATACACATTATCTATAGTTGCATTTTCTATGCTGCAGCTCATGAATATGCTAGCAGCTTCGCCAAGCCATATTTCATCAGGGTTTACTGTAAGATTTTCAATCACAGGTCCGGCAAATGCAGGGCATGCAAGGCTAATAAAAGCAAAAAACAGCAGAATTATTTTCAATCTCATTTTTTGATCCTCCCTGCAAGTGTATATACATTTGATTTTCCTATGCAATGGAAGTCGAGCTTTCCCTGGTTCTTCAATGCCTCAAGATAACCAGTAGCAAAATCCCTTCTTATTTTCAATTCTTTGGCTATCTGAGAAACAGACATAAGGCGGGTTTTCAAAAGCTCCACTATCATGGATTCAAGGTCTTCTGGTGCTTTACTTGTCATTTGAAAAACTCCTGATACTATGGCATTTAGCTGACTTATGTTACTATATAGATATTATATAGATTCCATATATAAACTTAATGGTATATGTATTGTATCAATATTGTAACAATAAGCGCATCAAGAAGTTGATTATTTTAAAGATATTTTCCATGTCTTTTTCTTTTTCCATCTTAAAGGTTCCTTTAGTATAGTGTTTACCATCTTCAGAAACTACAAGGACTGTCAGATAATTATTATCAGTCCATAAGGCTGGAATATAATTAATAATGACTTTGGAACTGCCGGATATTTCAGACTGTTCAAATATCCAGCCAGCTGGGTAATGATACGGAAGCACAAGTGCACTGGTTTCTTTTGTATTCAGGTCGAAGGTAATTTTATCTTCGTATGTTTTGAAGTTGCTGATGTTAAATATATTTTCTGGTTGCGTTGGGTTATTTATGCTGATATTTATTTTATCATGCAGCATAAGCTCGTTCCCGAAATATACCCTAAGCTGGGCTGTGAAATTGCCGCTTTCTTCAGAATACCAGAATATCTGGAAGTTGGCCCTGTTTCCTGGCATAAGGGCCTTTTCATGGCTCCATCCTGAAAATATGATGGTATCATTTTCTATTATGTCTAACCTTGCCCTTGCGGTGTAAGCTGTGCTGCCTGTATTAAAAAGCTCGGAAGAAAAGTTAACAAGATTCCCCTTTTCATTGTAATAAAAACTTACAATCCCGCATTTCAGATATTCCTTAATATCGACATCTACATTCGTTGCATTGGCTATGCTTATGGTTAGAAGTAATGCAAGTATAATAATCTTCTTGTTCATTTAAGGGTCACCACAATAGGTATGCAAAATCATATTTAGGTTTTTTTGTTATTATATCTATTTCCCCGGAGTAATTACCTATAGCTACCTCTGTTGTATAGAAAGATGCCTTAACCACAACTTTTTCTTTGCCTCTTAGAACAAAGCCATTCATGCTGAAATTTACATATGGTTCTATTGAGCCGAAGGCCTCTATGAATACCTTAACATCCTTATCTTCGGTGTTGGTCAGGTTTATGAATCTCTTTGAAAAGCTTCCGTTCCCTGGCATAATCCCGAAATTTATGCCTGTTGGATCGATATTTACGCCAAGCTGGATTTTTGTATCATTTATAGTAGTGTCTACGACCTGCGCTGATGAGGGGTATTTTATTATATCATAATTAAATAACATGTCTTCTTTAGTCGATACGGTTCTTTCTGTTACGAATGTTGTCACTTCTTCTTTGCTGTTGTTGAGAATAACAAGGGCGTATGCAAATATGATAAATATTGTTATAATTATAGTAATCATTTCATATTTCATTTCTTCCACCTGTAGATTGCAACTGAAATTATAATTATTATCAAAATGATTAATATCAATAAGCTTGAAATATGCTCAGGCTTTTGCGCAACTGCTGCAGGCGTGATAGGGCGCTCAAGACTTATAGTTGAATTCATCTGCGACGTGCCTGTTGTATAATCAACTGTTGTGACTACATTATATTCGCCAAAAGGTAGGTCCACCATTATCGGTGCTTCAAAGATTTTTGTTTCCTGCGGCTTGACATATTCTTTTGTAGAAGAGCCGTCTGCCAAGATTGTCCAGTTTTTATCATAAAGCTTATGATAAGCTGTAGCTGAGATGGTGTCTGTTCCTGTATTCATGAAATAAGTTTTTAATTTAATTACGCCTGATGAATAATCTGAATTAACAACGTCTAATATGAAGCCTTCCCTCTTGGCATTGCCTTCAACATTAAATATAAAATTAACAGAGGTTATTGCTACTATCATTGCTCCTACTGCACCTGCTGAACCTTCAGGAACATATGGTGTTGGCTTAACAGAAACGAGATGATAGCCTGGTTCTGCATTATCAGGGACGCTGAGCAAAACGGATATCTCTTCTGATGCTTTTATAACTCCTGCCCCAGAAACATTGCCTTTGGGTATTAGTTCTACAGGGTTTTTGAAGAAGTTTAACCATCCTGTTGTTTCCTCTTCTGAAAAATTAGAAACAAGGCTGCTATAGGAACTTTCTGGAAAGAAGTCTAAACTCCCCTTTACATGTCCAAGAGATACCAGCAGAGGATCTGATGAAACAGTTACTATATGGAATTTAACTATTCTGGATTCGCCCTTTTCCATATTGCCGACTTCTACAATTCTCGGAGATACACCAACAGAAAATTCTGTGCAGATTGACACAGCTGGAAAAATAAGCGAAAATATAATGAAAAAACAGATTAATTTTAGCTTCATAGTTAGTTTCTTCTTTATAACCTTAAATTTTTAAATAAGATGCTGTATGCAATAGTCGAAAAACAATGGTATTCAATTCTCTTAAAATAAAATACATAATATATGAAATCCCTCTGTAACCCCTACCTAAAGGCAGTGGTTTCTTTGTGGATTTCTTGTTATTCTAATCTGCCTATGTAGAAATCAAAAATAATAACAAACATATGTGCTTCTTTTAACTAGCTAGCTGAGAAGGTAAGGGTTGCGGTTGTGAGGCTTCCTGCTGGCATGCCTCTTGGTACAAAAACATCCAGGGTTATGTTTTCTACATTGGATGGCGTCATATTCACAGCCTTTAGGTAGCGTGAGTTGGCACAGGTGCTAAAGCCTGGTCTTTTGTCATACTTGTAGATATATATATTATTGCATGTGGCGTTAACAGCTACGCAATACCCAGACAGGGGTGCAGTAGACCTGCTGACGCTAAAATAGCTGTAGTTAGCATCTCCGCCATTGCGTGTTATGCTTGATGCGAGGGGTGTTCTTGCCTCCATGCTACCGTTATCGATACTGTCGGAAACTCCGAAGACAGCGCCTGATTCATTGCACAAACCTCCAGTTCCGTTGGCAACCCCCCAGAAATACTCGCGGCTTGTGTTCCTGAAGAAGCCCCATGCAACAGCATGATAGCCATTTATGTTGGTGAAGTTTGCATTGCTTACAACCTCTGTCCAGTTCCATTCGATTCTTCCTGCAAAATAATATTTATCCGGGTTTGTTTTGTTTATCATTGTTATCACACCACCTACTGCGTAATTAGTAGAGTTATCTATTCCATAAGGCCTGAAGGTTTCGTCTGTGAGCGTATCAACATAAGCATATAATAGTGAAACATTCAGGGATCCTGTATTTATAACATCAACGTACTTGGTTCCTCCTGCACTGCCTGG
>CAIKBN010000061.1 GCA_903825675.1 uncultured archaeon | reverse complement strand
GAACATAACTGTAAATAATTGCAGTGTTGCTGGCTGGTATAATGGTTTTTATTTAGAGCATGCGGACAATAACACTATAAGCAATTCAGTTATTAATGGCTGGTCTGCTGGCATTTATCTTTCTGATGCCAATTTTAATGATTTAGTATCCAATAGCCTTGATATTTTAAGTAACAATGGTCGTTGCATTTATCTTTCTAACAGCTCCAGCAATGCCGTGCTTTCCAATAACATCAGTACTCACGCGGATTTTACTTTTGCCATTTATCTCGATTCCAATTCCATTTTCAATGACATAGCTTATAATAGCCTTGATATGATAAATTATGTTGATGTTGGCATTACTGTTGGTCTCGATTCCAATTTCAATAACATAAGCTTCAATAATATTACTACTGCATCAGACGCTTCTTCGGGCATCATAGTTTATTTAAGCTCTAACAATACCATATCTTCCAATAGCATTGGCACTGTCGGTGGATATTCTTATGGCATTTATTTTGCATCAAGTCCTGATAATGTTGTGACTTATAATAACATTACAACTTTAGGTGACAAAGCCTTTGGCATGAACATTATTTCCAGTTCCGACAATCTAATTTTTAATAACTTATTTGATACTATTGCTGGTTTTTGCTTTGACAGGGATACAGTAACTAATTACTGGAACATTACGAAGCAGGCAGGAAGCCGAGTCTATTCATCAGGGACTCAGATAGGCGGCAATTATTATACCAATTCCACAGCTAACGGCTATTCAGATGCCTGCACAGATGCAAATGCAGATGGCTTTTGCGATGATGCTTATTCCCTTCTTAGCGGTGTATGCGAGGGAGTCCCACTGCCCTGCGAGAATTTTACTGATGCAGAAGCATGTTATCAGCATTTGAGTTGTGACTGGGATGTAACTTGCTATAATCTTGGCGGTCTTGTATCCTGCGGAAGCTTTTGTGATCCAGTCGGATGCAATAATCAGGTTGGCTGCTCTTGGAATACAAGTGTCAGTCCAGATATTTTCAATGCAGATTGGTTGCCTTTAAGCGACGAATATTATTTAGACACAACAACAACCACATCATCTACAACCACCACATCATCTACGACCACGACAACATCGACTACTACCACCACATCATCTACGACAACCACTACAACTTCAACGACAAGTACAACAACATCAACACCGACTACAACTACTACATCTACAACATCAACAACTACAATGTTGCCTAATTCTGGAACATCAGTTAGTATAGAAATAGGAGAAAATATATATGTAACAGTTTTACATGCAACAACCACAACCTTGAGTACAACTACTACGACCTCAGGTGGCACTACCGGTGGCGGTGGAGGTACACCGCCTACGACAACAACCACAACCATTCCTGCAAATGTAACTGCAACAACCATACAAGCAACTACAACGACAACAATGCCAGGAGGTGCCGTTACAACAACTACAGTGCCTGGAGTAGCAGGACCAACAGGCTTAGTGACCGCCTCGCCGACAAACATCGTTATAGGCGGGATTGTTGTTGTGATACTTATATTAATAGGGATTATGTACTGGAAAAAGAAGTGGATATTTAGAAAAAACCCTTAAAAAGACTGTTGCAACCTCATACTCTTTACTAGTTCTTAAGCCATCGTGGCCCCAACATATTCTGAACCAGCAATTGAGATGCTATCTAGATAGCACCCAATGTAGTTTTCGATGCCTAAGAAGTAGCACCACTCTTTGCCTTCAATGCCGAAGATGGGTTATTCAAAAATGGACGGGTTACCGATAACCAGTAATGCGAACATTTTGGGAATACCGATGGTTCGATGCCGAAAAATGGGCTTGGTTTTTTAAACCGGAGTTAATGTGAAACTGTATTTCGGTTTAAATCGAAATATTTGTCTTAGAGGAATCTGTTTGCCAGTATCTGCTGCGTCATCTTCTGCAAGTAATCTTTCATATGTCGGTCTCATTAAATCAAAAAATCTTTTTGCCGTGACTGGTTGACCGTTCGCAATTTCTCTTAGTCCGAGAATATCCACAAATTCTGCATCAGGATTTGAAACATCATAAGTATGACATGTATCTACTTTGTCTCCATTATAATTTTTACTTTTTTCATTTCTTGGACACATACGACAAAATTCATCATAAGAATCAACTACACGAACCATTTGCTTAGGACTTGATATAACACGTCTGACGGCTTCTACGCCATTCTGCCGCATTTCTGAATTATCATACCAGCTTACAATATCTTCGGGTTTTCTGCCTAAGTAAAACGCTTCAAAATACGATGTTGCATGATGCGGCAAAATTCTAACAGGCCCGTCTTGAGATTGCATGGTAAATAAAAAATAGGTAACTACTTAAAAGTAATTTTTTATGCCGAAGATGGGTTTCGAACCCACGACCTCTACGAAGCACTTATCACAGCTTTTGGCTCAAAGCTCATAGATAATTTATGAGCATCGCTTCAATCAAATTAGTTGATGTAGCGCTCTCCCACTGAGCTACTTCGGCTTTCCCCCAATATTTTATTTAATATTTTAAAGTGTTTCTTGGGGCTCACCAAGACCTTCGAACACACCGACGCCAAAGGCGTCAATTCATTTTCGAAGGGATTGGTGCTACTTCGGCTTTTTTAGACCATTCTTTGCCAAAACTTTTTTTATTTTCAGAAACTCCCTTGTATTCTTGTCATAGTTGCTGCGGCTAAATCTCTTGTCAGACAGTTTATCCTCTTTTAGCCTCGTTGAAGTGTTCTTCATGCAATAAAAGCATCTTATGGTCTTTACACTCTTTGGTGTATGTATGTGGCTATACCACACCTTCTTGCAGCAATGGCAATACCAGAACGTCAATGCTATCACCTGCCCATTAAGGCTATCTGCGCAAGCAATGCCTCTAATTGAATTCGCGCATTGCTGCCCTCTGTGAGGCGGAATTCGTATTCCCCGACCTTTTCTAAAAGCCCCACCTTCTTTATTTCAGGTATATTAAGATTAAAAATCTGATTGTGTATCTCCTTTATTAAATCTTCGCCTGCCAGACCGCGTTCATATAGCAGCGCTAAAAGCTGGTTTCTTGCAGCTTCAAACCCGCCATTTATCGCAGTTGTTAGCATTTTATTTACTGCATTAGGGTCTGCCCTGCTTGTAACAGAATATATGACATCCTCATTTATCTTTCCGCCTAATACAGACGCGGTCTGCAGTATATTTATTGCCTTTCTCATATCACCCTCTGCAATATAAACCACAGATTTATAAGCATCCTCATTCACGCTCAGCTTCTCATTACCAGCGATATGCTTCAGGAAGCCTATTATCTCGTTTTCGCTGAGCGGCATGAACCTGAAAACAGCTGTCCTGCTCTGTATAGGAAGTATTATCTTGCTGCTGTAGTTGCAGGATAAAATAAATCTGGCAGTATCAGTATATTTCTCCATGGTCCTTCTCAGAGCATGCTGTGCATCCTTTGTTAATGAGTCCGCCTCGTCCAAATATATTATTTTAAATGATCCGCCAAGAGCCATGGTTCTCGCGAAATCCTTTACCTTTATCCTTATTGTGTCAATGCCACGCTCATCACTGGCATTGAGCTCGAGAAAATTGCTCTTCCACTGGTTGCCAAAAAGCTCATGAGCAATAGCTAGTGCGGCCGTGGTCTTTCCGCAGCCAGCAGACCCTGTAAAAAGACAGTGAGGCAGCGAGCAATTCTTTACAAAGGCCTTTAGCCGGTCAACCACATGTTTCTGGCCTACAATATCTTCAAGCATTTTAGGCCTGTACTTCTCTGTCCATATCTCATTCAGTTCCATAGAATCAATAAAATATTAATGTGAAAACTTTAAAGAATAGAATAATTCTTATTCATGAGCAATCCTTATACTTACCTTTTCTTTGGTCTTTCCAGCAGTTTCCTTATCTTAACCAATTCATTAATAACTTTAGAATTAATATTCACATCCTCGTAGGTTGCTACTGCCACAGGTTTTCTGCCTCTGACAAAATTCATTATAACTTCCCTTACTTCCTCAGAATTTTTTACACCCTCTATTTTTATCTCAGCAGAATTGCCAAAACCTTTATTCTGGCCAG
>CAIKBN010000060.1 GCA_903825675.1 uncultured archaeon | reverse complement strand
TAATTTCTGCCTTCATTTCCTCTTCCAGAGGCATAACTACCACCTGAGAGTGTCAGAAATAGTCATCCACACCCAAATAATACATAAATAGCAATGGTTTTAAGGGTTTGCTTGTTTGCGGATTTCAATTAACTATGTTCGGTATTTAAACCTTTCGTTATGTTACTACTTATAAATGATTAAAAACCGAAAGGTTCTTAAGCTTTGCTGCTGTAGTCTTATTGTGATGTTATGTACATTCGCGGTTTTCTGACACATAAGGATATAGAGTTACTGGAAGAAGCATCCATTCGAAAAACGAAGTACAAGAAATGCTTTCCAAAGAAGTTTTCATGCTCCAATTGTTCTTACAACTGGTTCTACAAGACAGTTAAATGCCCTGCATGCTCATCCAAAGAGATAAAAGAGGCATAGGTTGTATGAAAATAGACATAGATCAGATCAATGATTTTTTTAAGAATTACAAAACTTCACCAATGCCCAAGATAGTTCGAGATTTAACGCTTGAAGGAAAAAAATTATGTTCCTCCTCGGAAGGTTTAGAAATTGTTGTTCTGGAAGCGCGGCAATTAGCGCCTGAATTATTAGAATTTTCGAAAAAGAATATTTCAGCTTTAGAAAGATATAATATCCCAGTACTTAGAAGAGGATTGACTTATATTGCGTACAATCCTAATACTGGTGAAAGATTAGGCGATTCTTCAAAGACTTATAGTTTTTCATAATAAGCAACAGATTATTTTATGAATGTTATCCCAATCCTTGATCTATGTAATTCAGCTTGGATTCTATATAGTTGCTGACAAGGCTTAGCCAGATATCATAACAGCTGAGAACAGCAGAAAGACGATCAAAAGCATATTGATTATTTGCATATATCTAGACTCTCCTTATGCACTATATTTCTTTTACATACCGAGGATAAATGGAAGGATCCTCCCCAATTGCTGGATCACAGGATCCATCACCATAATACTTTTTAATTAAGCGTAGTTCCCTCCACGGCAGTTATATTTGGGCCGAAGGGGTATATAAGCTTAGTGGAAGGCCAGAATACGGCAAAAATAGGAATAAGATGAGATGCCCTATAATTATGGGTTATAAACCATAATGCTTTGAGCATCTCAGCCGGAAAGTATGATAAACATTAAGCTGATCTGACTTTCCAGGTTTTTCAAAAACAAAAGGTTTCTGATTTATTTAAGCATTATTTCTTCTTCTTCTTCATTTCCAGCACCCTCCTGATAAAATTATTATTCATCTGGGTTAATAAAGTTTTATATATTAAGCAAACCATTTTTTAGAATGGTGAGAAAATTTAACAGATATAATGCAATATTATTGCTAATAGCTACTGCTATAATTATTTTTGCTGCAGGGGTTTACTATAAAACTGAAATGAATGCAGTACCTCAGGTCTTCCATGTACCTACAGATGGCTACACCGCTGCTGATGTTAGCATAGAAGCATCGACGCTTTACCTGTCGACAGAATGCCAACGCTTGTCAATGGAGATAAGCGATACTCAGGCACTTTCAATAAAACAAGGACTGGAAAAGACAATTGACAAAAGGCCGCTTACGCATGACATTATGAAAGACATATTTGATAATTTTGATATCGATGTTCTAATGGTAAGGATAGATGCTTTCAGCGATGGCATATACTATGCCAGAATTATAATACAACAAGGCGACAAAGTTCTGGATATTGACTCCAGGCCAAGCGATGCTGCTGCTCTTGCAGTAAGATCGAACCTGCCGGTGTATGTCAAGAATGAATTACTCTCAACCTATGGTGAAAATACATGCAGAACAGAAAAACAGGAATAAAATATCTGAGGATAAAGAATACTGACCTTGTTTTTATTATTCTTGCTCTATTTTTACTGGGCTTTATAGCAGGTAGCTATTACCCGCCAGAAAAAATAGCTAAAGAAGATACAAAATACAGAATGCAACTGCTAGCAATAACAGGGGAAAGAACAATAGAAATGCTTGTTCCTGCTGTTGATGAAAACGGTAATGGCGTTGCAGCAAGGCTTATTACCAGGATCAGGCCAGCTACATCAGGCTATGGCATGATGCTTGTAAGCATAAACGACGTTCTTGCACAGGCTGATACACAGCTTTCTGCAAGAACAGCTGCAAAGGCAGCTGAGAAGTATACGGGACTGGATTTAACAGACTTTGATATAATTTATACTATAAAGGTAAATGCCTCTGTGATAGAGGGCCCTTCAGCAGGCGCAGCAATGGCTGTTTCTGTCGTGGCTGCGCTAGAAAACAAGACAATAACCAAGACGGTAATGATTACAGGGACAATAGCAGAGGATGGCACAATCGGGCCAGCAGGTGCAGTAACAGAGAAGGCAAGAGCAGCTAAAGATAATAATATAACAGTATTCCTAGTTTCAAAAGACACGCCAGATCCGCAAGAGTTCGGGAAACAAAGAGATTGCCACATTACAGGCAGTATAGAATACTGTGAAATAGATTATGTTCAAAAAGACACTAACCTGACACTAGATGGCATAACCATACAGAAGGTAGAAAAACTTGAAGAAGCGCTGGGGTATTTTATAGCTTGATTAAAACATCCCTTTTGAGCATATCCCTGACCATATACTCAAGATTGTTCTTGCCTGCTTCAAAGCCCTTTTTCTTGTTTTCAAGTTCTGCTGCAAGCATATCCCTCTTCTTAAGCATACCTGCTATGCTTTTTTGAGCATCGTCTATTTCCTTTTCATAGCTTGCTTTTTCATCAAAGATTGGCATGAGCTCATCCCTTTGTTCATTTTTTTCAGCAATAGCTTTTTTTATTTCCTTATAATCATTTCTTAGCGAGGCTATTGAACTGATTTCTTTTAATATATATAGAAGCTTGTTATATCTTTTTTCTTCAGCATCCAGTTCTTTGCTGTCAATT
>CAIKBN010000059.1 GCA_903825675.1 uncultured archaeon | reverse complement strand
TCTTTCTATGTATTGCTATCTATCCTCACGTGCTGCTTACGTATAATTTTACCAAGGTATTTTTTGATGGTAATGGGACAAAAGAATTGAACGAACGTTTTTTTACTGGGCAGGATGGGTTTTCCCTCACGACAATTACAGACGTAGCACAATACATAAAGAAAAATACGGCGAAAGAGAATTCTGTTTTAGTCTGGGGTTTTGATCCTCTCTTGTATCTCCTCTCAGACCGTCAAGCTCCTACAAGGTTTTTTTTTAGTGCCCCACTCATCGCATCATTCAACTCAAAAAGAAACGACTGGAAGCAGGAGTTTCTTAACGATATTCAAAGCGCTCGTCCATGCTATATTATTGTCGTTGAAAACGACATGCTAAAAAATAAATTAATGGCTAATGTTGATAATGATTCTTTATCCCTTTTAAGAGAATTCCCTGACTTCTCAAATTTTCTTGAGCAAAATTATGTGCTGGAAAACAGAATAGGGAATTTTCTTCTGTACCGTTTAAAAACATCTAGTGCCAAAACTAAAAGCCGACTTTGAATAGTTAATATTAGAGAATGATTAAATGATGGTAGAAAGTACATCTCGAAATCAAAATGCGTTAAAAATAGTTTTGCCTACAATTAGCTTCCTTGCTTTAATTTATTTCCTTATACAGCTTAAAGGTTTCTACCATGATGATGCATATATTATTTTACGATATGCGAAAAATTTTTTAGCTGGCAACGGAATAGTATGGAATATTGGTGAAAAGGTTGAAGGGTATTCATCCTTCTTATGGCTGATGCTTGTTAGCCTGATGGGATATCTTAAGGTTGATCTCGTTCTGGCGTCACGTGTTTTGGGTGTTGCCTTTGCCTTTTTAACAGTAGCCCTATTTTTTATCTTTGAATGGCAGAGAAGAATCATCGGCGCGCTCCTGCTTGCTACAAACTGTTGTTTTGCCAATTGGGCACTGGGAGGTCTTGAAACAGTTGCTTTTGGCTTTTTTGTTTTTCTGGGTTGCGATCTGTTTAAAAATAATTACAGAAATTTGAAACCGCTTTTCGCTATAGGGATTATCTTCTCCCTGGCAACAATGACCCGGCCGGAAGGGATACTCTTTTTTGCTATTACCCTTCTTTTCTGTCTCTTTAATGTGGGCAGGCTTAACAACTTTACTGCTAATGCAGCAATTCCCCTTTTATCAGGTTTTCTCATACTGTATCTTCCGTATTTTACGTGGCGCCTGTATTATTATGGCCATCTCTTTCCCTGTACCTTTTATGTAAAGGGCGGAACCGATTTTTTTAAACTACTTTTCGGAGCACGCTATATCTCACATTTTTTATTAATGTATGGATTCCCATTGGGCATTATATTTTTTGTTAAAGGCTGGAAGAGATTTTTTAGGGAGCAAGCATACCTGGTCAGTATCCTTTTATCGTATGGCTTTTACATACTGGTTATCGGCGGTGACCATATGCCAGGCTTCAGGTTTATGGTTCCCATTCTGCCTTTAATGTATTTGTTTGTTCAGAATGCATTTTATCAAAGCAGGTTTATTAACAAGCCAGTTTTATTTAATATGTGCTTGATAGTGATTGTGGTGATCAATTTTCTTGTTTCCTATCG
>CAIKBN010000058.1 GCA_903825675.1 uncultured archaeon | reverse complement strand
TAATAAATTGAATATTTTATGTGCTAAAAATAAAAATTCTATTGAAAAATTAAAGCAGAATATTATCAAAATTCTACCTGAATTAAAAATACCATTTTATGCTTTCAATTCAGATTTTGAAAGAGGGTCTTTATTTCACCATTTAACAATTCCCATTGTGTTTCACGGCGAATTAAACAAAGAAAAATTTGAGGCAAAATGGCTTGCAGTTAAAAATCTAAAAATCTCAAACCACGATGATCCATTTAATGACAATGGAAAAGCATGTATGGATGCTTGGATAAGAGGCGAAATTGATACGGCAATTGCTCATAACAGAAGTTGTCTATTGAAAGAGAGGGATATTTTGTTAAAAAGAGGTTTTAGAAAACCAGATGAATTGAGGTTAGTTTCATGAACTTAATACAGGAATATAGACCTTATGGAATAGCTGTAACAGATTTAACAGCTCAGCTATGGTGTGAAAAACAGCTTGAATTTAGATCGCCCCAGAAACCTCTTCGTCTCGCTGTTTTTACTACACCAACTCGTTCAACCTTTTCCTGATCAGCATAAATAATTTCAACATTTATTATGGCTAGATCATAGACTCAAACACTGATAGGTATTATAATGAACGGGATTCCGCGGTCAAATAATTTCTTTTCAATGGAAAATACTATGGAGTTGTGCATCATCTTTGAGAACAGGCCTCCTCTCTTGAATATCAGCTGCCCGCCAAAGAAAACTGCATTGGGATATCTGGAGAGTATTTTAGGCGCGAGCTGCAAAATTTTTTCTACAGGATCTATTCCGATGGTTGTCATGGCTTCAGCATGATAGCAATATCTCTTCATAAAAGTAACATATCTTTCGGTTTCTTTCTTTACCTGATTCTGCAGGTTTACAAGCTCTGCTGAGCCTTTAAACCCGCCTGCGTCGATTACGCCAACTTCTACAAAGATGAAGTTCCTGAAGGTGTTGCCGAATAATTCGAATATAGTGCTAACTGCCTCCAGGCCTATGCCATTAAAGCCGTTAACAAGAATAACAGCTGTCTTTGCATTTCTGTCAGGCTTTGCGTTAGGCTTTGGGTTTTTGCATACACTAGAAAAGAATTTTGGTTTTCTTGTTTCTGCGTCAGTTACAAGCACGTCCAGGTTCCGGGCCATTTTATCTGTATAATTATAATAGCGTTTTATCATGACCACCAAGAATACAAGTGCTGCTGTTATGAGGAGTGTTATCCATCCTCCTTCCCCAAACTTAACGATTATGACCGTAAAAAGAATAAAGGTGGTTAAAGAGAGGCCGATACCGTTAACAGTTATTTTTTTCTTCCAGTGCTTTATCTTTGAACGTGAAACCCACCAGTATCTTACCATGCCCAGCTGGGATAAGCTAAAGGTGATGAAAACAGTAATACTATAAAGAACTACCAGGAAGCTTACGCTGCCCTGCGTCAGAATCATAATAATAATTGCTGCGCTTCCCATGGCAAGTATGCCTTTGGCTGTTACAAATCTTTCACTAAGTGCAGAAAAGCTTGTAGGGATCCATTTATCAAGGGACATATTAGCCAGAACTCTTGGTCCGCCTACAAAGCCTGTCTGTGCAGCTGCGAACAGTAAGGCTGCTTCTGAGAAGAGGGCAATAAGCACAAAATATATACCAAAATCACCCCATCCAAAAGTAATTTTTTCGAACATGACTGCATTAAGAGTTTTTCCTTCTGTTGCAGATACTGCGTACAGAAGATAAACAACGAAAAGGCCTATAACCATAAAG
>CAIKBN010000057.1 GCA_903825675.1 uncultured archaeon | reverse complement strand
ATTTTTTCAGCAAATTCTTTTTGCACAATTAATACTGCTCTTTCCCATGGCTTCTTTAGCAATTCTAAAAGAAGCTTCTTGGATATTGAATAAGGTATATTAGATATGATTTTGTCAAAATAAAGGTCATTGACTGCTTTAATAGCGTCATCGCATATGACAGTCGTATTTTCTATTCTTTCTAGCAGAGGAATAAATCTCTTATCTTTCTCAATGGCAATTACGCGTGATTTTTCAGCAATCTTTTCTGTGAGGTTCCCCGGGCCTGCTCCTATTTCAAGAACAATATTATCGCTTTTGAGATCAGCTAGATGTATCTCTTTATTGAGAATATCCTCGTCCTGAAGAAAAAACTGGTCTAATTGTTCTATAGGCTCTATGCCTTTGTCAGCAAGGGTTTTTCTGATGTTCATAATAATACCATTTCTGTAATTTATTAAAAATTCATTTTATAGAGACAAATCTATTATCCTTTATGTAGAATCTTAATATTTTTCCCTTTCCTTTTGAAAGTCCGATTCTGGTTGTTTTAACAATTTCAAATTTTTCATTAGACTTCTCTATAAACAAAATGGCTTTGATTAAATCATAACCATCATATCTTTTATCTATGCCAAAGGCTCTGGTTAATTTGCCTGGTCCGTTGGTAAGGCTGCTAATCTCGTTGGTGCCTCTTCGTTTTTTCATAATTTCAATTCCTTCTAGCGGCTCTAATGCCCTTATCAGCACAGCACCAAGCAATCCCTTCTTGGCAACGATATTGAACATCCAGTGATTTCCATAAGTAAAATAAACAAAAGCATGGCCTGGTGGTTTAAGCAATGAGATGGGTATTTTTTTAACTTTTCTAAACCCTATTGCACCAGGATCGTTAAGACCTAAATAAGCTTCTGTTTCAACTATTTTTCCTTTCAAAATTCCTTCTTTTGTCTTGTGCACTAGGATCCTGCCTAAAAGTTCTTTGGCAACTATTTTGGTATCTCTTGAGTAGAATTTTCTCGAGAGTTTCATATTATTATCATTGCCGCGCAAGAATTAAACCCTGAATTTTGCGATTTTATTGAGAATGTTCTTGTTGGTCAGAAAAAGGGCACGACAGCAATAATTAGTAATGCCCAGATCGTCTAATACCTTGCCTGGCTTTTCGCCCTTTTCCATTCTTTCAATGTATTTTTCCCATAAACCGCTTATAGGCCGGCCACATGTCATGCAACGAACAGGTATTAACATTTTAATCAACTTTTTCTATTCTGTTTAATTATTATTTAAACTTTATAACTCTTTTATCGCTTGCTCTGCTGTTTGGTTCTTCTTGGCCCTGCTGAGGATCGCGATGGCTTGTGAGGTTCTGTTCTCCTTGCATCAGATATCAGCAGCGAGCGATCATACTTAAGATACATTTTTTTAAGATTATCAGACTTGTTCCATTCAACAAGCGCATTAGCTATGGCAGTTCTGGTTGCATCTGCCTGGCCCCATACGCCTCCGCCTGCAACATTAACATTTATATCAACTGTGTTGGCCAAATCACCTGCTATCAGCAAGGCTTCTTTTATTCTCATCTGCTTGTATCTTGGCTCGATAAGATCAAGCGGCACTGAGTTTATCCTTACTTTTCCAGTACCTTCGCATATGGTAGCTCTTGCTACAGCTTTTTTTCTCTTGCCAGTGGCCTGAAGGGGCTTCTTTTTTCTTTTTGTCATTTTTAAAACACCGTTTTGAATTGAGATGCTTCATACAATATATGGCATCTCATTTTTTTCACCCTATTTTCTCCAGCCTAGTGACTGGGCCAGGTCTCCTATTCTTATAAAATTGCTTTTAAGCTCTTTTACTGCAATGCTTTTAATCTCATTTTTCTGTAACTCAGGTGGTATATCTATGTATACTCTCAGCTTTCTGAGAGCATTTCTTCCTTTCTTGTCCTTTGGGAGCATGCCTCTTATGGTTCTTCTTACTATTAAATCCGGTTTCTTTGGGGTGAATGGTCCATGTTGTGGTGTTCCTATTCTCCTAATTTTCAGATAATCACCAACTATCTTTTTAGGAGAGCCTGTAATCAATATTTTCTCTGAATTAACAATAACCATATCATTGCCGTTCAGCAATTCTTTGGCTGTATATGTTGCCAGTCTTCCAAGAATTGCGTTTTTACCGTCTATTATCATACCCATCCAAACCACTTAATATGACCTATTTTATCTAGCTGATATAAATGACTTTTTGTTTGAGAACTAACTGTATTAAGATCTACCCACGGTGGTACATTTCCAGCTAGCCATGCCTCTTCTTTAGTCAGATTATTACCACGTTCTACAGGAATAAGAGAACTGTTATCTAATATTACAACAGTACTATCATCCACAGGGCACGTGCCACAGCCATTATTACCAATTGGTATATATCTGCCATCGCATGGCAGTAGATTCAAATGATTATATGCACAACTCCTCTGACCCTTAAAGCAACCGCTAGTTACTTCTCCTGCAACATACGGACATTTGATTTTATTTCCACTCATTTTTTATCACCATTATGCGGGAGGAGAGATTCGAACTCTCGAAGCGACTAACGCACAGGATATCATATTGATACAATCATTATCATTAAATCGCTAAGCGATCTTCAAAACTTAAGGCAACCCAAAAACGCATTTTAGTGCGTTAATTTGGTCTTAAGTCCTGCCCCTTTGGCCACTTGGGTACCCCCGCTTGAACTTTTTAGGAAAAATTTCAATCAAAAAACTTTTCCTCTTTGGAGCCCCCCACTAACCCCTTTTACTAAAGCTTAACCAAAAACTTATTATGTATAACTTATGTTTATTTCTTTGTAACATTTTTCAGCTCTTTCTTGAATTCGTCTGCTTTGGCTTCTAAGATATCTAAGGCGTTTAATAATATTTCCCTTGCGCTTAAGCCAGATATGGATTCAACTGTAAATATGAAGGATGTTTCATCCGGCGTTATAGTAGCTGCACCTATATCAGAACATTTCATACAGAGGTTACAGTTCATGGGATTAGCTGCTTTTATTGAATCTCCTTTTTTCTCAAAGACATTGGCAGGGCATACCTTAAGGGCTTTTTCAGCATTTTCCTGGTTCAGCCTTATGTTGGTCTGGTTTTTATAGCCGACGCTGGCTGCCTGCCATTTGGCATGGTCTCTTCCGTAACCAAGCTGGGTAACTGCCTCAAATTTGATTCTTTGGCCTTCAAGTAATTCTATTATTGGGATATTCGCGTCAGTTGGCTTAACATCTTCAGCATTGCTTTTCATGTCACCTGCTTTTACAATACATGGGCCTTCTTTTTCCAGTACGAAGACTGCCTCGCACTGAGAACAGCCTTTGCCACTGCATTTGCAGGTATCTTTTAAATTAAAGTCTTGTGAAAAGGTCAGTGGTATCAGCCCAAGCCTGTGCGCAACTATCTCGTCAAATAATCCGGAGGTGTTTTCCTCTATGTCAACGTACTCTATTGCCATGGTTGGTATCTCGCTTATCATTATTCTTCTGAGGGTGTTTGCAAAAGCTGCATCTGTATTGCTCAATACAAATTCCAGTTTTTTATCACTCTTTTTTAATATGGTTAGATCCATAGACAAGCCCTCGCTGATACAACGCACTTCGTGCGTTAGTTTGGTTTATTCTTTTTCTATTATCTTCCCTTAAATATATTATTTATTCTTGATTAACTCCTTAATTATTAGCAAACATTTGTGAACAACAGTTTAAAAACTATACCCTTCTGCCTCTTCTTCCGCCTTTGCTCTTGCAACCGTCATGCGGAATAGGTGTGACGTCTTCTATGCTGCCTATTCTGAAGCCTGCTCTTGCAAGGGCTCTTACTGCTGGCTGAGCTCCCTGGCCTGGCATTTTTGATTTTATTCCACCAGGTGCCCTTATTTTAACATGCAGGTTGGTTATGCCGTGTGTCTGGGCTTTTTCAGCTGCTTTTCTTGCAACCTTCATTGCAGTAAAGGCCTTTCCTTTGTTCATGTCCTTGTCAGATACCATGCCACCTGAGCAGATAGCAAGCGTTTCACTGCCTGTTATATCTGTTATCTGGACTATGGTATTGTTACTAGATGAAAATATATGAGCTATACCCCATTTTTCTTTCATAAGACAAGCCCTCGCTGATACAACGCACTTCGTGCGTTAGTTTGGTTTTTTCTTTTCCTTGATATCTTCCCTTTATTAGGAATATTATTTTTCTCGAATCCCACAACAATGTATTTACAACCTATTATTTTCATTGTGAAACCCTCTCTTTATTTACAGATTCACTTTTAGTTCCGGTTGATTCATTTAATTTAGTTGGACTTTCAACTGATTTAATTTTTGGCATACGTATTAATTCTATCTTGTCTTCAAGCTCTGCTGGAACAAGATAGCTTGGCCAGACTATTTTCCTTTGGTTTATAGTAACATGACCGTGAACTATAAGCTGCCTTGCCTGCTTTACAGAATGGGCAAGGGCTTTCTTGTGAAGTATGGTTTGCAGCCTTCTTGATAATATGTTTTCCAGATTGATGCTAAGAACATCTTCTAGTTTGGCATCCTTTTTTATCAGCCCCATGCTATTCAATTTCTCGAACAGCTCTTTTTTCTTTTTTTCATCATGAGCAGCCTGAAGATCCCTTGCTCTTCTCCTGAAGTTTCGGAGAATGCCTTCTGCTCTTTGTATTTCATGCTTTCTCCTAAGTCCGTACTCTTTTAGTATCTCTTTTTCCCTGTCTAGTCTATCCTTATCAAATGGTTCTTTTGGTCTTGAATATTTTTTTCTCTGACTTTTAGGTTGTCCCATTTTCTCACCACTACTTTTTCTCAGGCGCTTTGGCAGGTGCTTTAGCCATCTTGGCTGCTTTCTTGCTTACACCAACAGTTTTGTTTGTTCGGAATGTTGAGCGTGTGCTCTGGCCTCTAACTGGCTGGCCTAGCTCGTGCCTTATTCCTTTATAGCAGCGTATTCTACGCATTATGTTTATATCTTCTCTTGTTCTGAGGTTAAGTTCTGCGCCTGTAAGATGCAGGTTATTACCGAACTCTGGATCCTTTCTTCTGTTAAGAAGCCACGAAGGCACATGTGGATTGCTTACCGTATTCTCAATTGCTTTTAATTCCTCTTCGCTTAGCAAACCTATTTTTTTCTTTGAGTCCAGCCCAGTTAACTGGCATATGGTTTTGGAGAACATAAAGCCTATTCCCTTTATCCTTCTCAGGGCTCTGGCTAGGCTTAAACTTCCGTCTATATCAGTTGCCATTAACCTTACGATTCTTTTTACTTCAGCCATTAGACAAGACACCTACGGTTTCTTTT
>CAIKBN010000056.1 GCA_903825675.1 uncultured archaeon | reverse complement strand
TGACTCCAGTCATAGACAATAAATATTGCCGGCAGGACGATGGCTGTTTCTTTGCACATCAATGCCAGAACAAGATACAGAATCGTCAATTTTGATTTTTTGATATATGCGAGGATGACAAGAAGAGAAAACAAACATGATAAAAATAATATATTTACAGGATGAGGATAGAAGGAGAAACCTTGGTGTCTCCTCTAAAGGGCAGATGTTCATAATAGCATCTATTATAATACTCTTGGGACTGATAATGCTGAAGAATATTATA
Source organism: uncultured archaeon (assembly GCA_903825675.1). GTDB lineage: Archaea > Aenigmatarchaeota > Aenigmatarchaeia > GW2011-AR5 > GW2011-AR5 > CAIKBN01. The sequence continues at coordinate 1,906 of CAIKBN010000056.1, read as the reverse complement.
GGAATCTATGCAACAGTTGAAGAGCAACAGCACCAAGAAACTGATATATCAGATAAGCAGTTAATCAACATAAAAAGCGAATATGAACGCATCCTGGGCCTAGCCACTTTCAGCCCAGCGTCAGGCCTTGATTATCTATCCAGTTTTTCATTCCTTGTTCCAGGAAAGAAATTATATATTTATGTGCGAATTAATGGCTCAGCCTTCAATGTCACAGTCGGCAACTTCCTTGATGACAAGATAAATTGCACCCTGAGAGCCACATCCTCATCACCATCAGAATATTTTATCGGCGTTTTAAACAACAAAGCTTATGCAACCAGGGAATTTCAGGCATTGAGCAATAACATCAACCTAACCCTTAGCTATGAGCAACAGGGATCAAGCATAATCGAAACCATACCAATAGATGTTTCAAAAGATTTTATAATAGGGTTCTTTGACATAGCCATTGAAAAAAAAGGCATGCTTGTCAGAACCAAAGAAATATATAAGTTAAGGTGATAGCCATGAATCCATTGCTTTCGATGATGCTTCTGCTTCTTATAGTCATATTAGCCATAGCTGTTGTTTTATCAGCAGGCCAGTCTGTTATTGATAAGGCCTCTGGTAATGAGAAATTCAGAGAAGCGGCGGATATAATGAAATTTATTGATAATAGCATAAGCAGCGTAGCTGAAGAAGGTGCTGGCGCAAAGAGAATACTAAAATTCTCTTCGCCAGGCGATTTCGAAACCATACCCAGAGAGAATGCATTGCAATTCCATGCAGAATCATCTGTACTGGAGTACCTTTCACGCAAAATTATAGGAAATTTAGTTTATATATCTGGCAATGATGTTTCATGTTATTCTGACGATAATCTGACAATGGAAAATTCATACCTTAAAGCAGTTTTTAAAAAAGTAGATCCGATGTCAGCTATAAACACAGAAAATAATATTGTGCTTATAAAGGAAAAGACCCTCAATACAGAAATATATCCGACCAACTCGTCAGTAGTAATAGATGACAATCCAGCAACTGCTTATGGCATCGGCTACAGCGAAATACTGAAAACAGGCAACAATATGCCAGCATGCAACGTGCATTTCTTTGTTAACTCAACCGTCAGCTACGATATTTATTATACCCTTTATGCAGGTGCAGATTTTCTAGTAGTTGAAGTAAGAAACCTTTTATGAAGTTTATAAAACTATTTAAATAGCCACAATCAAATAAAAAAAGGTGAAGTAAATGACAATGAAAGGTGTATCGCCACTGATAGCTGCTGTTATGTTAATCTTCATCACCATGATAATAGCAGGTATTATGGCAACATGGTCAACAAGCCTTTTCAGGGCACAGACATCAGAATTAGAGTGTTTAGGAGCCTTGAGTGTGGATTACCCATCCTTCAACGCTGGTGTAGTTGATGTAAAAATCAAAAACACAGATGATAAAGTAGAGCTTACAGGTCTTAGAGTCTATCTGGAATACAGCAACTCAAGCAAGAACAAAGATTATCTAGCAAGCACTTATGGTATTACAGACCCGCTCACGCCAGCCAGTGTAGACTGGTTTCGAGTTGATACAGGAGATACAACCGTGCCTGTTAGCATAGAGGTAATGGCACTCAGTTGTCCAAAGGGCTCTGTATCAGTCAACTTCTGATAAATGATATTTTTATTTTTGACTTCTACATAAAACCAATACTGCAAAGACAAGAAGTCAGAAAGAAATCCACAAAGAAACAACTGCTTTTAGGCAATTGTAGCAAAGAGGCTTTCATTTTCGAAACACCTTAATGCTAAGATATTTATACCGTTTCGAATTGAGATGCACATAGATACCATGGAAAATAAATTGACGAAAACACAATGACGCAAAACTGCCTGACGCAAACACACTGACACACTTCGTGTGT
>CAIKBN010000055.1 GCA_903825675.1 uncultured archaeon | reverse complement strand
ATTAGTTATCCTGTTATAAGGCACAATTCCTGTTTTTCTGAACCACACACCTCTTCTCCAGACCATTTCATTATTGGTAAGCTTGTAAATCACAGTATCATAGTATTTCGGAATCCAGTAAGCTGTGAAGATGAGAACAACTAGAACTATAGGCAAAACTATAAGCTTAACGATAAGCGGAGCAAAAATTAGTACGGGAACAGACCAAGATAAAATAAAAACAATAAATATCGCAATAAAGTATATGTAATAAAGAGTTTTGTACTGCAAAGCAGGCCTGAATTCTTTATCGATCTTTACCTTGAGAGGCATATATTATCATTTAATTGTTAGCCTTAAAAATTTATTTATACTCCCTCTGCAATTATTGTTATGCACTCGAAGTTCATGTTACTTTTAGTTATCTTTGTCTTCTTATTATTACCAGTTTCCTTTGCCCAGCTTAACCCAAAAAGCATAAGCGATATAGAGGTAAAAATAGTAAAGAGCGGCACGATCAGTGTAACAGGCCTTGTAGATACGCTTAATCTTTCATTGTATATCCCGCAAGAAGGCATAAAGAGCATAAGCATATCGCCTGATAGCTGGAATTATAAACAAGACGTTTTCGGAAATAAAATGGTTGTCATTAATTGGAAAAACCCGCACAGCTTATTAGAATATAAAATAGAAATGATAGTTGAAAACAGCGCTAAGCAGATCACCCAGAATGAGCCAATAAAAGAAGACCCGCTTTATCTTAAGGAAACCAGTTCTATTGACTTCAACGATGCTATAAGAAAATTTGCCTATCCATACGAAAAAACCCTTGACAGAGCAGCAGATCTGACCATAGCTGTGCATGATATGATGGAATACGACAAAACAATGGCAGGAGAAAACAAACCAAGCACATGGGTCATGGCAAACAAGCGCGGCGTATGCGTTGAATACACCAATCTCCTTGCTGCGCTTCTTAGAGTCTCAGGCATTCCAGCTCGCTATGTAGTAGGCTATGCCTACTCTTCGCTGGATAATAGTTTCACAGGACATAGCTGGATAGAAATTCCGACACAAATTGACGCACCAAGTGCGTCAGGTAGTTATTCCTTTATCAGTTTCGATCCTACATGGTTGCAAGGCGGATATGTTGATGCAACTCACATAAAAACAGCATCGCTACTAGAGAATAACCAGACAGAAGTCTTATATTATTTAGGAAGAGGCAATGCTGTATGGAATAAGAATGAAGATATAGTTGATATAATAGATTATACTGCTCGTAACATAACTGATATCTTACTCTACAGCGAAGACTTCGCAGAAAACAGTGGCGGATATTTAAAAGCAGAAATAACCAGCGATGAATGCACTATAACAGACATAACAGCAAACTCATGCATAGACAGCGATGGAAATAAAATGCTCAACATCTATGAGAATGAAAGAGAAATATGGTTCTGCAATCAAGCTGATATCTACTGGATCTTTGACGTAGCTAAATCCAAAAATCCATACTCATGCCCTGTGATTGTTTATGACCAGACAGGCGCTGAGGTGTCAAAAAACATCCGTATAATCGGAAATGAGCAGGCAAGCGAAATATTTATATCAGGCCCTGACTTAGCAGGCATAAACGAGCCCTTCACCCTGAACGCAGCTACAGACAAAGATTTTATTTTCTTCTCGCCAAAATTCGGAAAGAGCAATAGCAAAAGCTGGGAATTAACTGCAAATATACCAGGCTCTTATAACTTCTATCTTTATTCAGATGGAGCCATATCAAAAAAAACTGTGAATGTTATAGAGAAAAAAGAATTTTCCCTGTATGTTGATGCGCCAAGCAACATAACCATAGGCACGTTCCTGATAAATATTACTGCAACCAACCTGCTTAATGAAAATAAGCAAGCAACCATAAAAGCTGAGTTCAGCAATCAGATCCATGAAGAAACCCTTTCATTTTTGCCGAAAGAAACCAAAACCATTTTATTCAACTTAACTGCAACAGAACCAGGAACCAAAAGCATAACTGCCTCCATCATGTCAGACAGCATAAGCAGCTATTCCACATCTGTTTATGTTATAGCCCCGGCCAAAGCATGGAACCTGATAGAAGCCATAATCTCTTTCTTTAGCTCAATAATAAACGCAATTGCAGGGCTTTTCAGCTAGAATATTCTTGGTAATTTCTGTTGAACGTATGCGGTTCAATGAAGTTTCCGCCAATTTTATTCTTAAAATATGCGGAAATTTAGGCGTAGCAGCGAACCGTATAGCCCGTGTTATACGCCCCGACAACTGAAAGGAGGAGAGCGCAGCGTGGTTCGAGTGCGAAGCACGAGAAAGTTGCCAGTCTACCTATTTGGTACAAGTTTTAATAGAAAAATCAATATCTTCTATTGAGGGATTAAATTCCCCAATAGGGCGAATACTCTCATCATTGTTTACAAAAAAACATTTTGCTCCAAGTATTGGTCTACCAGAACCCTCCTGTACAAATGCAACATACCAGCCATTCATATCTTTTTCTGTCCTAATTGATTGTGGTGGAAGATTAGCATTAGGGTAACTATTAAATTTTGGATAAGCAGTTTTCAGTATAGAAATTGCTTTAGCCTCAGTTAAGCTATTTTTACCGCTATTTGTTAAGTAAAAAATAGAGCCCACAACGAGCAAAAGTACTGTAAGTAAGATAATGTAAAGATATTGATTTTTCCTCATAATAATTACAGTTATTTTATAAAGATTTATTAAGTTTTTGGTCGAATTAAGTGGACTTGCAATTGCGTATAACGTTTGCGATTTAACGAAGTCGTGAGCGTAGCGAACGCTTTGGGAAACCGACGTGCAACGAGGTTTCCGTTAAATTCCTGTTATGTGCCCCGAGCAAAGCGAGAATGCAATGTGGTTCGAGGCAAAGCCGAGAAAGTCCGCCGGAGCCCGCCAGAAAATTTATAATCTTCACTATGTTAATGTAATATATGGTTGTGAAATACAAGAAGGTTGAAACAAACAATGAATTTATTGATGCAGTAAGAATCAGAGCAGATGTATTCATCAGGGAGCAGGGATTTCAACCGGGATGGGAACCTGATGAAGATGATAAAATTTCTAAGCACTACATAGCAATTTTAGATGGCAAGATTGTTTCAACTGCAAGAACCAGAGAAACAGCAAAAAACGAAATAAAAATTGAACGAATGGCAACAAAAAAAGAATACAGGAAAAGGGGGGTCGGTAAAGGGTTTATCAAATTCATTATCAGTGAAATTAAAAAACAAAAACCTAAAAGAATTTGGCTGAGAAGCCAAGTACAATCACAACCATTTTATGAAAAATGTGGATTCAAGGATGTTTCTAAACCTTTTGATATGTGGGGAGTTCCTCATATTGACATGGATTATAAGTCGGCTGGCTCTGAGTAATATGACGCACAACATACGACATTTACAGAAGTCGCGAACCTATCTTAAAATAATAATTTTGTGAGCAATTTGGGTTGAGTACTTGCAAAATACGAACCTGTAAATGTCTGTTGTGTGACCCGAGCCCAGTAGGGCGAGAATGCAATGGGGCAAGCGAGATTAATTCTAGCAATTTCGTAGGGTGGGGGAAGGATTAAGAGCATTATCAGTTTCAGTTATATTTAAAAAATAGCAATGATTCTATTAAACATGGATATAGAAAAACTAGGTATAACAATATCAACAAATGAAGAGTATAGAACTTTGCTTAGAGATTGTTATCATCATTCTAGAAGAAGCAAGCATCCCTCTACGCATAATGCAGCTTTGCTTTTAGACGGAAAAAAAGTTGTTTTAAGAGGGGTAAATATTCTTCCTCCAGGAGTAAAAGAAAAAAAAGAAAGATTTGCGGGAGATAACAAACATATTTATCCTAATCATGCAGAGAGAGATGTCATTTACAAAGCTGCTCGTAAAGGACTTTCTACCAAAGGGCTAACTATGGTTATGCCTTGGCTACCTTGCATTCCTTGTGCAAATGCAGTGATCAGTTCAGGTATAGAAAAATTGATTGTTCATAAGCAAATGGTAGAAAGAACTAGAGGGGGTTGGCAAAAAGAACTTAGAAATGCTGTTAAAATAATGAAAGAAGCTGGAATAGAAATTATAGCATATGACGGAATGGTTGGTGCAAAGGCTTATATGCATAGTCAAGAGTGGGATGCTTAGTTCTGTGTTCTTAATCATTCGGGTGGGGGATGGAAATAACTAAAATTAATCGAGCGAAGAGTTTTCTCCGCAGAGAAAATTTCATACAACGTCCGCGATTTTGCGACGTTCTTGCCTAATTCTTAGTAAAATATGCAAAGAATGTGCCGAAGGCTGCTCGACCAAAAGGAGAGCCAACGTAAAATCGCTGTTAGAAGACCGAGATGAAATCGAGGCGAGGCAACGAAGTTGCCGAAGAGTCGGGCGGAGCGGCAAATTTAAATATTAATCTTTATTAGTAATCAATATGGAGAAAGCGATATTTCAACAAACACCAAAAATAAGCATTGATATAAAACAAACATCAAAAGGTTTCTTGTATATCGGTTCGTTAATAATAAATGCAGATAATGTAGATGAATTGGATAGTTTGATTGAACAAGCATTATATAAAATAAGAACAAAAATAGCTAATTTTAATATAACGCCACAACAAGAGAAGAAAGATTTACCAAAAACAGATAATATAGAATTAGATTTAGGAGAAACAGAATTATTCGAACGATTAAGAAAATTAAGATTGGAGTTGGCAAAAAAAGAGAATTTTCCACCCTATGTGGTATTTCATGATTCTGTTTTAAAACTGTTTGCAAAACTAAAACCACTAACAAAAGAAGAAATGCTGAAAATTGGTGGCGTTGGAGAAAAACGATTTGAGAAATATGGAAAATTATTTTTAGAGATTTTACAAGACTCTGTAAAATAAATAAGCTTTTATTGTTCGTGGGCTTAAGCCCCTGGCCCTCATTTCAATTTCTAAATTGAAAAGAAATACATAAAGAAACTACAAGGAATTTCACTTTCATAAATGCAGACCGCTTGCATTTTTCTTTATTCGTCTTCTTCTACATCATCTGCAAAATTCGTTCCTATCCACATCAATGTCACCTCTACTTGAATTCCTGACCACAGAAGCCGCAGAAGACCACACCATGACTTCTTATAATCTTCCCTCGAAAACCATCGCCGCAGTTATGCTTTTTCATTTTCAAAACACCTCATAAATTACTGTTTTGAATTGAGATGCGATAATCATGTCAATGCATCTCATACAGTCATCCTCCAAACAACTGAATTCCCAAGCTCATGTTTTCTTAACACCCTGAGACTAGGCCTGTTCAAGAACCATTTCACATCTTCATGTGTATACCCTGTCATACAATCACCAATTGCTCTTGTTTTTGCTGTCCCTAGTCATTTTGCCAAGAGCAGCTGAAAAGTTGACAAGTTGGTGATGCAAAGAATTTAAATATTTTACTAATAAATGAAAAGTATGCCAGAAGAAAAAAGATTTGTGCGTTTAGAGCCTGTAGATCCAGAAACTCGGGTTGAGCCTGATGGAGGTATAGTTACTTTGCCATACTCTCTTACAACCGAAGAATTACAGCTGGAAATGGCAAAAAAGTATGGTCTACCTGTAAACAGAATATCTGTTGGGACAGAATGGATTTATAGAAAGGATAATGTTTAGTAATTCTTTTTCTGTTATTTTTGCATATTCAACTCAAAATTTTCTGGACATATTGTACATAATGAGTATGATATAGCTCAGGAACCCGAAGGAAGTAATCCACTCAAGCAAATATTCATGACATACCAACCCAAATATTATGTCTATTGCTACCACTGCAAAGCCATAGATTCCAATAAGTTTGATGAATTTTGGATGCCTGAAAAGCGACACACCAGATAAGATGACAAAAACACCGAAGGCTATAAATAAAGTCGCAGACCAGAAAACGTGCTGCATCGGATAATCCTCTGAGAAGACCCCTACCATAATTAATAAAAACGCTGAAAGATAACCCACGGCCTGAGTAGCTATCAGCATATTCTTCCACTTTTTCCTGTTTGCATAGCCTACTTT
>CAIKBN010000054.1 GCA_903825675.1 uncultured archaeon | reverse complement strand
TCATATAATGCAACAATGAAAAGGCTCTCTGACCAGCCCAGCGGTGTGTTTTCATTGAATTCCGGCGAATTCGAGAAATAAAGCTCAGGCTCGCCCTTAGGCGTAACTAAGGATATTGCTTTTTTTAGGTAATGTTCAGCTTTTTTCTTGTCTCCTAATTTATCAAATATTATAGCAAGCCAGCTTATCCCAAAAACCCATTCAGCCTCTTCGCTCCAGTTATCAGGGTTCTTGTTATAATAATGATCGCCTTTGTATCTTATTACCCCTCTTTTCTTTTCCAGGTGGTAGATTACATTCTTTATTATTTCATCCCTTTGTCTAGGTGTCACTACCTTATATGGCCATATAAGAGAGAGCAAAGCTAAATCAACAAACTTCTTTTTGGATTCTCTTGGAAGAATGCCTTTCAGAGAAGCTTCACCTTTTAGGATAAGGTCTTCTGGAACATGTATGCCCTTTAGCTTTCTCACCTTACTAAGCCCGGCAAAACATGCCCCAACGCTGCTGGCATGGATTTCTTCTCCTTCCTCCCAAACCCCTGAATCCTTGTCATGCCAATATTGCACTGTGTTTAGATACTGTACAAGCTTGTTTACTATTCTTTTATCATCTTCGTTCTCAAGTATTTTTACTCCCTTTGATTGCAGTTCCCCTATCATATATAGTATTGCGCCTACTGCATCGTTCTGCTTGTTTCCCCACTCTTCCCAGAACTCTTCAAACGTATCTGGATGATACCTTGCATGTATGTACTGATAAGCGTGCTCAGGCTTATGCTTGATAGCCCAGTCTAACTTTTTTTCGTGCTTAATGAAGATGTTTAGAAGCGCCCTGTAGGTCTTTTTTACAGTATGCCAGTCGCCAATTACATCAAATGCAAGGCATTCATAGAAATTGTCACGCAGCCATGCCTTGTCATAGCCGGTTTTTGAGGTTTTGGAAGCGAGGAAAAGCCCAGAGCTTTTCTGCAGGCTTTTCAGTATCTTTAGATGCTGGTTTATCAAATGTCTGTAGGTAACTGTCTTTATCTTCATTTTAAACACCGAGGGTGTTTGAAAGAGATGCGATAATCTATGTAATGCATCTCATAATAATATATAGTTTGATAGTAGATAAAAATATTTTTTACCTAATGCAATAAGGAACTGGAGCCTTTTGGGCGTTAATATCTTGTCCAAAATATATTCTTGGCACCGCAAGCTCACGTTTAGCAACATACATCCTGCCATCAGCTACTTCTTTCAATTCTTTCATGGTTTCTCCATCAAAAGGATATATTGCAATTCCGACACTTGCGCCTATTTTTGGCTTTTTTTCATATTTCATTTTAGGTTTGTGTTCATTTTCATCTATTTCAATATTAGCAATAGGGCCATAAACTTTAAGCGCAGCGATTTGAGCATTCTGCCTAGCCTTTTCTTCAGAATTTCTGGCATTCCAACGACCAAAAGCTGACCAGAGAATATTGAATTCATCTCCACCAGATCTATAAGCCCTATCACTACGCCTTATATTTTGTTTTATTGCTTTGCCAACCTCTCCGAGAATCCAATCCCCTGTATCATGTCCATAAGTATCATTTACTGGCTTGAACTCATCAAGATCAATCAACCCTAAACCAAAAGATATTTCCAATTCACGTGCCTTTTTTATAGCTTCATCTAAATCAATCCAGTATCTTTTAGAATTACCAAGGCCTGTCTTTTCATCTTTAAAGGCTAGATCCTCAAGATACGCGACACGATCCTCTAAGTATTTGATATAGCCCAGAACCTTTGGATCAGCATCTGATAATCTCTTATATTCCTCTTTTTCGAGCTTCATGCTCGATTACAGCAGGCGAAAAGTATTTAAACCTTACTATTCAGTAGTGACAAGAACGAAAAACAGCTGACTATCTTTAAATACAGCTTCTGAGCAATTATGCAAACATGCCGAAAAACCAACTGCCAACTAAAGATTATTATAAGAAAAAGGATTACACCCTTGAAAATAGCCTGAAGAACCTGAATTATCACGGGATATTTGATACTGCTTCATCTGACATTAAAAATTCCTATACCATACCATATGCCCTTTTTTTAGGCGCAACCAATGCAGAGATCGGTTTATTGAACGCTATGAAAAACCTAGCAACTACCTTTGCCCAGATACCTGGTTCATGGCTAGCAAGGAGATTCAGCAGAAAATTTATATGGATTTTCTCAATGATATCATCCAATATATTATGGCTTCCAATAATACTGGCTCCTTTTTTGCAGCTAAATATATCCTCGTTCATAATCCTCATAGCAATAGCAACCTTTCTTTTATCGCTTACCTCAGCTGCGTGGACAAGCCTTGCCGGTGACCTGGTGCCTAAAGAACGAAGAGGACACTTCTTTGGTTTTAGGTATTTTCTTATCGGCTTATCTGGACTGATAGCAACCATGATATCAGGAATCTTGATTTATTACAGCTTTCCGCTAATCTTCAGTATATCCATTATTCTTGGTTTTATAGCCATCCTGTTCTTTATCCGGATCTATGAACCAGAAACCAAGAGGTCATTCCAATATAAGTACAGCCTTTCCTTTGACTTGAAATCCATCAAAAGCAGTATATTGATGAACGAAGATCTGGTAATATTCACGGTTTTTTTGACCTTTATGAACTTTGCAGTTAATATGGCCTCGCCCTTCATTGCAGTCTATCAGTTGCGAGAACTCAATATAGGTTATCTATGGTTTGCAGCAATATTGTCAATCAGCGCTTTAGCTACTATAATATGTCATCCATATTGGGGCCAGCTTAGCGACAGGTTTGGCGAAAGAAGGATAATAGCTGCTAACGGCATTTTAGTCTGCTTTGTGCCCTTCTTTTATTTATTTTCATCATCGCCGTTGCACATACTATTAGTAGAAATATTTTCTAGCTTTGCATGGTCTGGCTTTAATCTGGCAACCTTCAGCCTTCTTCTTTCACTTACACCTCAGGACAAACGAACCAAATATGTAGCTAATCATAAATTTTTCATCGGCATAGGAGCAATGCTCGGTGCCCTGCTGGGTGGTATCATGGCTGAAACCTTTAAGCATTCAGTATTTCTGCTCTTCAGCGGATTGCAGATAATATTCCTGGTATCCTTTGTACTCAGGTTATCCTCCTTGTTATTTATGGTCAAGATCAGAGGTATGGAAAGAAAACCAGCTGAATACTTCCTGTACAGGTCAATAGCTGTTGAGCCTGTAAGGAGCGTTTCTCAGGCCATGTACTATTTCCGCTTCAACCGCATAGAAAAGAAATTAGCTAATCCTTTCAGAAGAATTTATTACAAAATAAAGATGTATATGAACTAATTATCAACTTTTCATCTGCATAAATTTCCTTCATTGCAGGGTTTGAAATTATTGTAAAAATTCGTGCATTCTTCTGTATAACCTACAAATCCGCCACAGAACCTTATATATGTTCCATTAGATTTATAGAACTCATCACCCATATCGCAGCATCCATGAACAAGCATATACCCGCCTTCGCATTTTAAAACAGATTGTACGTTGTCTTTATTGCAGAGATTCTTAACAATTTTATCATCTTCTTCAGAAACACACCCGCTAAAAGCTACAGTAATTACCAGAATAAGAAGTATTGGGTATAATTTAATCTTTTTCATATCAATTCCATTATGATTATTAACCCCGTATGTCTTTATGGATTTAAAAATTTTATTGCTTTTTTATGCTTGGTTCGATATGAATGGTCACCTGTTTTATATTCGGTATTTCTTTAGTCAATCTTTTTTCTACGTTATGAGCTATTTCATGTGCTTTCCTTACAGTTATTTTTGGAGTAACATGTATGTTAAAATCTAAAAATATTTTTTTGCCTGCATGTCTGGCCTTAAGATTGTGAAAACCGAAAACACCGTGTGTTGATGCAATTATCCTGCTTATTCGATCTATTAACTCAGAAGAAGGGCTTCCATCCATGAGAACATTTATTGACCTTTTTCCCAGACCATATGATATCCAGAGCATTAGTATTGCAACAACCATGGCAGCAATTGCATCAAAAATCTGGAATCCAAGAAAAACAAAACCAAGGCCAATGATTACTGACAGTGCACCCCATAAATCAGTTGTAAAATGATAGGCATCTGCCTCAAGAGCAGTGCTTCCATATTCTTTGCTCTTTCCGTGAAGATATTTTGAAAGGAAATAATCAATTACGACGGTTATGAACATCACAATCAGTCCTAGCTCAGCAGCCTCAAGTTTTTTCGGAACACCGATTCTATTCAAAGCCTCGTAAATAATAAGCATGCTTGTAACTACGATAAGTATGGTCTGGGCAAAAGATGACAGGTTCTCGAATTTCTCATGGCCGTATAAATGGGTTTTGTCTGCAGGCTCTTCTGCTTTTTTTATTCCTACATAAGCGAGTATGGATGCAAGCATATCAAAAAGTGAATGCGCGAGCTCTGCAAGAATAGCAATGCTTCCTGTAATTATGGCAACAACTGCCTTCATTATTATCAGAAAGGCGTTCACATATATAGAAAACGAGGCTGCGTGAAGCTTTTTGCTTCCCTCAGTTATATGGGTCGTGCGTAATATCTTTTTTTTATCCTTTACGATAGGTCATCAACTCTTTGAAATAATTATAAACTTTAGTTGTTTGATAAAAATACTAACAAAAACCTTAAAAAGAGTGTGTTTTTTTCGTGATTATTATTTTCAATCCCATTATTGGACCACTGAAAAATAAGCTACAAGATTCTGAGCATTCTATACTAAAATTTCATAAACAATCATAGAACCTAAAGCAATTGCATTAAGAGGAATCCATCCATAAAAGAAGACAGGTTTTGTAAAGTCTTTCCAAAATGATGGCTTTACTGCATTCTCGTCTTCAGAATTCCTATACTCTCTTATTTTTTTGTTATATTTTGGTCAAACCCTTATGCCTTGAAATATTATGCATAAATCACCTGCCATATGCGAGTAAAGCGCGACATGTCGCAGTATCTCTGCTTCCATATCATCAGAATAAATGAAATCTTTTTATAGGCTTAGTAAAAAAGCACCCTTAAAAACCTTTCAGACAATTATTTCTTGGGTAAAAATGGCGCTTATGGACAAGTTCGATGAAAGGCAGCTCATGAGATGCCTGAGATGCAGGGAACTGGTACCAAAAACAGACATAGGAAAAGATGGCGTATGCCGCGCGTGCAAAACACGCTATAAAAAAACAAGCTGGGAAGCAAGCGAGGAAAGGCGGCTGGAAAAAGCAGAAAGAGACGCCCAGAAAATAAGAGTCATTTGCCCTGTATGCGGCACAGAACATGTCATTATTGAAGAAATGAAAAGATGTGCATGCGGCCGTACCTTAAAAAAGAGGGCACAGGACTCATCGGCCTAAATAAGTCATAAGAACCTTAATTTACTTCATCAAAAATACTGATTAGCCTTTAATCTTTTTAAGCTGGCCTGAGAAAATACATTTATGCCGCTTGAGCATGAAAGCAGTGAAGCATCAGAAAAAAAAGCAGAACTTCTAGGAAGGCTGAACAGAATTCATAGATACAGAAAACCAATGGTACCCTTAGTTATAGTTTTTGTCATTCTTCTTAATTTTATGCTTAGGCCTTATCAGACATCCTTCTTAATCTACACTATAGCTGTATTAATTTCGCTATCTATATTTCCTGTCCTTTATTTGATAAAAAAGAAGGCGAACTCTCTTAATTATAAGACTATTTTTTTGATTCTCGCATCATACTTCACAATAGAAATAATAGCTATAATATTCGTTTTTTACTTATGGGAGCCTATTCTGACATACTATCTAGGAGGGGGTGTAATTTTTCTTTTGTGTCTTGTTTACATCCAGTATATGGCTAGCACCAATCCAATCCTGGATAATAAAAAATACAGTCAATTCATCTTTATTTTTATTTGTTTGATTTTAATCATGTTCGTTGTCTTGGAATACCTTGAAACATATCCTGTTTATTCGAATTATCCGGTAGAACGTCTTTATAAT
>CAIKBN010000053.1 GCA_903825675.1 uncultured archaeon | reverse complement strand
GGATCTGGCGATCCTGGTCTAGGCATTGAAGGTTGTGGCCATTGGAATGCGGCGAAGTTGCTTTGTCCATTTGAAATTTCATTGAGTGAATCATCAATAACATGAAGAGCTGTGTCAAAGTCTGAGACATGAAAACCTGCATCAGTGTCATATGGGTCTGCATCAGACTCGTATGGTGTAAGATCAACTGTATAAACAGTGTCTTCAGGGGTTGTGAATGTTGTTGGGAGTGAACCGCTGATGACTGGGCTGTCATCGACTGAATTTATTGTTATGAATGCTGTTGCAGAAAGGGTATCTGTGCCGTTTGTGGCAGTGTATGTGAACAGGTCTGTTCCGTAATAGTTTGCATCTGGGGAGTATGAGAATGTTCCGTCTGCATTCAGATAGTTGAGGGTTCCGTTTACAGGCAGAGTGCCGACAGCGATGTTTGACTCATTGACGTCATTTCCGCCGACTCCTGTGCCGACAGTGTTTCTCACCAGGGTAGCATCTTCATTCATTGCATAATTGTCGTCTGCAACTGTGAATGGTACTGCATAAGCGGTTGCTGCTGTCAAAGCTGCAAATATCATTAAAACCAGCATTAATATTCCTATTTTTGTTTTCATTTTTCACATACCCCCAACATTTTGTTTGTGAATATTAGTCTTAATCCTGTTATAATTCTGCAATACTATCTGAGACATCTGCAAATCCTGCTGCATCTATATGCCTGCTTTATCTGCATCTATCTGCAAGAACCCCTTTTTTTGGCTGTAAAATGAATATAGCAATAGTTGATATTAAACAGTAATATCACTATACTATAATCTGAACAGTTATGATGTGATAATTACTTCCCTTATATAAATATTTCTATTATATAGTAGTTAAATATATGTTTCATTCTATAGTTAAGAAAATAGATATAATGGTGTTTATTGCGGTTTATAATGGTTTCTTTTGATATATTTGTGTGGTAGATATTATTTAGCTTTTGAGCCTGACTTTAAGCCAGCTCCCCGCGGCTCTGCCGCGTGACACCCTGCCTTTGGCAGGGGAGCACTGGCTTATGGCATTCTAAATAAGAAATCTTCTCTAAATCCCACCCTAAATAAGAAATCCTCAGACCCCTAACTGCTTCATCTCAGCGTCCCTTATCCGTTGCTCATGCTGCCTTCTATAATCTACAATCTTTAGAGGGTCTCCGCTAACTAATGCTTCAACGCCTTGCTGCACATATTGTTTTTGTGCCTTAAGAATGTCTAGGCTGAAATCAATAATATCTTTTGATGTAGTCCCGTCAACCATCAACTGTGTCAATGCAGTATAGCATCTTCTAAGGCTTGATAATGCGCTTAAATCAGAATCAAGCGCGCTATAGAAGCTGACTATTATCTGCCCAAGCTCACGGGACTTCTGCAGCTCAACAATCTTGTCTTTGTCGTCCTGGATATTCCAGGCATTCTGCAGATTCTTGCTGAAATGGGAATTTAGGTATTTTACCAATTCATCATTGTCAATATCTATTTCAGGAGAGATTATCATTGCAGACCTTTGGGATGTGACAATGCCATATTGGAGTGCAGTATTGACTGTTGCTGATGCTGCTCCTCTTCTTGCCAGCTCATAGGCAGTGAAGATTGCATTTGCATATGAGGCTGAATTAAAGTATAATCCCTTATTTTCTGCTATCTCTAGCAATGAACGCACAAAAGGGTATCCTGAGCCCTCGACTATCCCTTGTTCTGTGCGATCCATTATGATCCTGTTTGTCTTTCTTGAGCCTCTTGCATATCCTGAAGCATTTATCCCAAGTAATGCAAGCCTTCCATCAAGATATTTTCCGCCTGCAACAACTATTAATGGCCTGTCTTTTATTCCTGACTGCTCAGATATCCTTACCACCTTATCTGCCAAGGAATCAACATTTGGAGGGTATCCTGTGGTCTTTAGTGCAGACACAATGGTTTTTATGTCTTGTGCATATCCTGTTCCCATAAGGAATGAATCCCCGAACTGGAAAAGCTTCTGCACACTATCCTGCTTGCTTCCGTCATTAGAAGAGCTCATGCCATCTGCGCACATTATTAAGAAGGGGTCTGGCTGATTGTTCTTTGTTTCTATTCCTCTTAAGGCAATAAGGTTTGTCATATCAGATGCAAATGCATCTCACTTTAAAAACATTTACGCAGAAAT
>CAIKBN010000052.1 GCA_903825675.1 uncultured archaeon | reverse complement strand
CCGCGACCCGCCAGAACTCAGAAGAATGATACTTGAGATAAGCAACATGCTGAGAAAGAGCGGCTGCACCTCTATTTTAATTTCAGAGGTTCTGACAGACAACAACGAATCCCTGTCGCGCTTCAATGTAGAGGAATTCGTTGCTGATGGCGTTGTATTATTGCACAATACCCTGGTTAGTGATGAATACAGAAGAGGCATAAGCATATGGAAGATGCGGTCAACTGACCACAGCAAAAAAATCCATCCCTATAAAATAACAGATGAGGGTTTCATAGTATATCCAGAAGATGAGGTTATAGGCAGGAGAAGATAAACCAATGCACAGAAAACTTGTGAGATACTTTGGCAGAATAGGGCTGAAGTACATACCATCTTATTTTGAGCCTTTAAAAGAAGCGATAATAAAATCTAATCTTAACATTCTTTTTGAGTTATATGTCGGCAGGATGTTATTCATATCCTTTCTCTCATCTGTATCAGTGCTCATATCCATAGTCATAGCCTTTGTAATATTAGGCATCCCCTTTCTATTTTCAGTTATTGGCGGCTTGATATTAGCTGTTCTTGCCTTTCTTATGGTTCTGATAACCTATCACTCCTATCCGCTGCACATCTTGAGCTCAAAGAAAACTAACCTAGAAGCCAACATGCCCTTTGCCATAAACCACATGGCTGCTATTGCATCTTCCGGCGTTCAGCCCTTTCTTATATTCAAGCTCCTCTCCATTATACCTGAATACGGTGAGATAACCAATGAGAGCAGGCGCATTGTCAGGAATATAGAGATCTTCGGCATGGATATTATAACCTCAATAAAAAACGTTGCCAACAGAACGCCGTCTGATCAATTTCACCATTTTCTCCTCGGCATTACCTCTACCGTAGAAACAGGCGGCGACTTAAAGAAATACTTGGAAGAAAAAGCCAAGGATGCGTTGTTCGATTACAGCATCAAAAGGGAAAAATATATACAAACGCTTTCAATGTACGCCGACATCTATACAACAGTCTTGATCGCCGCTCCGCTCTTCCTTATTACCATCTTGTCTATCATGTCCATGATATTTGAAAGCAACATCTTAGGCATGAGTATAAACACAGCCATGAAGCTAGGAGCATATGTGCTGATACCGTTTCTTAATATATTATTCATTTTATTCATCAACTATACGCAACCAAAAACATGAGAAGGTATGATATGAAGCTCATAACAATCAGCATAATCGCAGCTATAGTAGGCTTATTGATAGTTTTTATAAACATCATGTTCTTTATAGAGAATGCAACACTATTTGCCATGTTGAATATAATTGCTCTGATGACAGCCATAAGCATACCAATGATGTATAGATATGACCGTTATAGCAAAATTAAAAAAATAGAACTTATGTTTCCCAAGTTCCTTTCAGATGTAAACACCAACATAAACACAGGCATGACCCTGCCTCAGGCCATGCGAACTGTAGCTACTGCTGACTATGATGTACTAACACCTTATGTGAAAGAGATGAGCGCAAAGATAGCCTGGGGCATATCCTTTGAGAAGTCGCTGATAGTATTTTCAAAAAAAATCGGAAGTAAAAGCCTTAAAAGGACCGTATGGACCATCATAGAAGCGCACAGATCAGGCGGCACTATTAATACAGTTCTGGAAGCAGTATCAGAAGGCCTGAGGGCTTTGGAAAAAAT
>CAIKBN010000051.1 GCA_903825675.1 uncultured archaeon | reverse complement strand
GAAAATTCATTATTGCTGATACACCTGGCCATATTCAATACACCCGCAATATGGTTACAGGCGCCTCGACGGCGAATGCAGCAATTATTCTTATACCCATGGCGAGGCAATAGCTATTGGCATGAGATATGCTGGCATGCTTGCTGCAAGAATGGGTTCCTGGAACCGCAAAGAATCAGAAAGGCAGGACAAATTGCTTGATAAGGCTGGACTAACTGAAAAAGCAAAGCTAAACGTAGATAAAATGATAGAGGCTATGCGGGTTGACAAAAAAGTAAAAGCTGGTGAAATAAGGCTAGTATTGCCTCGTGGTATAGGCAATATGAAAAAAATCAATGGCCAGTATAAAATAAAGGTTTCAGAAGCTGAACTAAGGAAGGTTTTGTCAGAAGGGCTGTTTTAAAAATGTTTCTGTTAATAGATGATTAATTATAAGGGGATTACATGTTTTTCAAGAGTTACAAGACCATGACGCAGCCATGACGGTTTCTTTTTAGCTATTGATAGTGATTTATATGGGTTATGTTAAGGATTTCACATGGAAAAAAGGTATCAAGGCAGAAGAATTAGTAGACAGTATGGGGCATATAGGCTTCCAGAGCATTGAACTAGAGCACGCGTCGCAGATAGCCATAAAAATGAAGGAGGTTGGGGCTAAGACATTTCTGACTTTTACTTCTAACATGGTTACATCAGGCTTGAGAGGCTTTTTTGCGCAGCTGATCAAACTAAAGGTTGCTGATGTTGTTGTAACCACAGTCGGCGGAATAGAAGAGGATATAATGAGGGCTTTTGGCGAGAAATTCATAATAGGTGATTTTGATGCAGATGATGTTGCATTGTATGAGAAGGGGATAAACCGCGTAGGCAATCTTTTTATTACAAACAAGAGTTATGAAAAATTCGAGGCAGTTATGCATGATATATTAAAAAATTGTACCAGAAAAAGAAAGCATGGCCTGTTTCTGAAATGCTTCTTGAAATCGGTCTTAGGCTTAATGATGCGGACTCGATACTTTATCAGGCATCTAAGAATAAGGTACCTGTATTCTGCCCAGCCATAACTGATGGCGCCTTTGGTTTCCATTTATTTATGTTCCAGCAGGACCATCCTGACTTTATGGTTGATGTTGTTAAGGATTTCTCAAATATTCTATTTTGCACAAGCCAGGATGAAAGAAAGGGGGTGATATCCCTTGGCGGAGGCGTATCTAAGCATTACGCCATTTTGTCATGCCTGCTTAACGGCGGGCTTGACTATGCTGTTTACATGACAACCTCACGGCAGTTCTCTGGCAGCATGAGCGGTGCAACAACAAAAGAGGCAAAGAGCTGGGGAAAGATAAAGGATGATTCAGATGCAGTAACAGTTATAGGAGATGTTACAATAACCTTTCCTCTTATGATGACAAAGGTTTTGGAGGAGCTGTCAAGAAAAGGTATAATAAGGGATCATAATGAAGGCTAGGTTTATTCTGAGCAGATCAAAGCTGCTTGAACAATATAATATTATCAAAGGTCTTTCAGACGAAGTATCGTATAGCCTTAAAACCAATCCGCTGATTGGCAGGGTTCTTGAAGAGAATACTGAATGCATGTTCAGCGTACATTTTGTAAACTCTCTGGAAAGCATAAAAGACAAGCAAAGGGTCTGGTTTATAGGCCAGGGCCTTGACAAAGACGTACTTGATACTGTCTTCGATAAGGGTGTAAGATCTTTCATAATTGATAATGAAACTGATTTGAATACGCTTATTGATTACGTAGATAAAAGAGAATTTAAGATAAAGCTTCTTCTGAGGATGAAGATGAGGGAATATACAATAAAGACAGGCAAATACTATGTATTTGGCATGTATACAAGGCAGATAAATAAGCTCATACCACAACTGAGAAAAAAGAAGAATATAGATAAGCTGGGCATACATTTTCACAGGAAGACAGAAAACATAAGTGAATGGTCGGTTAAAGACGAACTAACTGAAAGCCTAGAAGAAGAAACCCTCAGGAATATTGATATATTAAATATAGGTGGCGGCATTCCTGTTGAATACAAGAACTATAACGTTGACGTTATTCCTTACATTTTTGAAAGGATAAAGGAGCTTAAGGAATGGCTTAACAGACATGATATAAAACTGATTATAGAGCCTGGAAGGTTTTTAGCTGCGCCCTGCATAAAACTGGAGGCTGAGATAAAAAGCATACATGATGACACTATAATTATAAATTGCTCTGTTTACAACTCAGCCATGGATACCTTTGTGGCTCATATAAGGCTGCTGGTTGAAAATGAAAAGGAAAGCGGCAAAGCCTATACAATAAAAGGCTGCACACCTGACTCCATGGATGTTTTCAGATACAGGGTATATTTAGACGATCTAAAGATAGGTGACAAGATAGTTTTCATAAACGCCGGCGCGTATACCTACTCAACGGATTTCTGCAACCTCGAAAAGTTGGAAACTGTTGTTACTGACTAAATTTTTGCAGAATATTATTTTTTAAGACTAGTTATATATGAATATTTATGCACCCCTTCCAAAAATTTGCTGTGGAATGCAAGGATACTGTAAAGAAGTATAGGATTAATCTAGAGAAACCGCCAAAAGAGATAGGTGCGGATCTTGCACTTCCGTGCTTTGCGCTTGCGAAAAAACTGAAGAAAAGTCCGCAGGAAATAGCCAAGGATATAGCAAGCGGAATTGAGAAGGGAATAAAAAAAGGCCTGATAAAGAAAGTGGAACCAGCTGGGCCTTATGTTAATTTTTATGCTGACTGGGACAAGCTAGGCAAGACTATAATTAAAGAAATACTGAAAGAGGATAAAAAATATGGTTCTGCAAACAAAAAAGAAAAAATAATGATTGAATACTCGTCGCCTAATTCTAATAAACCACTACATGTCGGACACTTAAGGAACGGCAGCATTGGCATGAGCATGGCTAATATTCTTTCTTTTTCTGGGAACAATGTAATAAAGGCTAATCTTGTAAATGACCGCGGAATACATATCTGCAAGGTAATGATTGCTTATGAGAAATTTGCAGGCGGTAAAACACCTGACAAGAAGAGCGACCATTTTGTAGGGGATTTGTATGTGCTTTATCATAAAAATGAGGATGACCAACTAAAGAAAGAAGCTTATGAGATGCTAAAAAAATGGGAAGAGCATGACAAAAAGGCAATTACGCTCTGGAAAAAGATAAACAAGTGGACACTAGAAGGGATAAAGCAAACGTACAAGACCTTTGGCTCTGATTTTGATGTCTGGTTCTTTGAGAGCGAGTTCTATGACAAGGCAAAGCCGCTGATAAACGAAGCGCTAAAGAAAAAGGTATTCTTCAAGCATGAGGAAGGTGCTATAGTAGCCAAGCTTGAGCCTGAACTGGCAAACAAGGTTGTGCTTCGTTCTGACGGCACTTCGACTTATGCGACTAATGATCTGCCGCTAACCAAGCATAAGTTCGAACACTTTAAGCTAAACAAAGCTATATGGATTGTTG
>CAIKBN010000050.1 GCA_903825675.1 uncultured archaeon | reverse complement strand
TGTAAAGGTGATTTAAAATCAGTAGAGCTTGAATATTTGAGACACCTAAGTGAAATAGTTTATAAGACTTCCCTCGAACATAGAGATAATCATTCTATAAATTATGACTTTAATAAAGCACTTGAAAGTACTAGAGAGGCAAAAGGTATTTTTGAATTATTTGAGGAATTAGACACAACACCAAACTCCGGACGAAGATTTGTTATAAAATACTGTCGTGAACTATGTGACCTTTATTTAGCATTTTATGAAAAAGAATGAATTGTTTGTGGCAACTGCCTTATTTTTTGTATTTCTTGACAATGTCAATGATCTGCTTTATCTCCTCCTTTTTTAAATTGGTTCTCTCTTTGTTGAACAAAGCAGTCATTTCATCTTCAGTATCAGGCATCATATTGACAATCAATGCGATGTACCTTGGCTTTAGGATATCTATCTTGCTTAATTCTTCTACAAGGCTCTTTAGCTTGGCATCAGTTACCTTTGGAATCTTTTCTAGATATTCCAGGCATATCTTCTGCTCATAACCAAGCTCGCCTACCTTCTTTCTCTCATCCATTATTTTATGCGCCTCAGCTATGCTGACATCGTCTTCATTTAATGCTTCCATTTTAATTCCCCTTCTTAAGATGCTCAGGTTTAAGAAATATGTCTTTGTACGCGTTTATATCTTTAACCCTTACCAGATACGCACTGCCACGCTTGGCTATTACCGTGCCAAAGGTCCCGTGAAATCTCGGATGAGGGAATTTAAGACCAGCATGCAGTTTAATGCTCACAGTGTCGCCTGGTTTGAATTCCTCTATATATCTGTTTACCGGAAGGTCACCGCCAAACTCCTTTTTTCTGGTGCCCCTCATCTTTCCGTATGATTTTCTGACCATATAACAACCCTCTCAATAAATAGTCTATTAACTTAATAAAAACCAAGTAAAACTATTTAAACCCAGAAATTTAAATAAAAGTCATGGCTAAACCAAAACAGATGAAATTAACTGAAACTGAGAGCAGCGCACTGATTTTCGGAATAGGCTTGTTGACAGGCGTAGGAACAGCAGTAGCAGCCTTTGCCCAGGCATGGGCATACAGCCTTCTTGCAATAATAGCTGCGCTAGTTGTCCTGAAATTCATAAGCAGGAACAGCTAATTTGTTTCTTTTTTCTTATTTTGAGATTCTCTGAAAACTACGGACTTTAGTTCGTAGATGAAGATGAGAATCTTGAAAGAGATGCACATAGATACCATGGAAAATAAATTGACGAAAACACAATGACGCAAAACTGCCTGACGCAAACACACTGACACAAAAATCGCATGACGCACTTCGTGCGTCCTTTTGTGTTTGTGTCGATTTGTCTCTGCGT
Organism: uncultured archaeon; assembly: GCA_903825675.1. Classification (GTDB taxonomy): domain Archaea; phylum Aenigmatarchaeota; class Aenigmatarchaeia; order GW2011-AR5; family GW2011-AR5; genus CAIKBN01. The sequence continues at coordinate 2,522 of CAIKBN010000050.1, read as the reverse complement.
CTTTTCGGTTCTGCATCGTCAGGCTGTTCGTCCATGGTTGCATAGGGCATCTCATTTTTTCTTATGTATTTCCATTACATCCAGCTTCTTGCATACACAAGGAACGCCAAGCAACGAGGAGACGCTAGGCACAGTCCTGCCCTCGTCGCCGCTTATAAGTTCCTTTATGTATAAACCCGCTTCTCCTTTAACAGTAAGCTCAAACTTTTTATTGCTAATAAACTTAGTTCTTATCGAACGCACAGCCCTTCTTCTTAATTTGTCTGACCTCCTGTGCAAAACCCTTTTTGGAGTTTTCTGTTCTATTGCACCAAGGATGTCCAGTTTTTTTAGTTCAGCCTTCTTTATCGGTTTCTCGCACGCTATAATCGCCCTATAAGTCTTGTCCAGCCTTGTTTCCTTTATTTTTCTTACCTCAGCAATATCAGATAGCCGCAATCCCCTTACCCTAACAGCCTTTCCTATCTTTTTCCCTAACATACTTAATTTAATTTCCCTCTTCTTTGGAGCAAGAAGCTCTAGCACAAACGGCCTCCATCCAAGGCAGCGGGCATCTATGTCTTCTCTGCCTAAGCCGTGCAGCTTATGGCCCTTTCCCCCTGTAGCAGCCATGAAAGGCTTGGCAATTATCTGCTCAACAGATGTCTTGTACTTGCCTGAAGGCCATCTCGTCTGTGGTATCCCTGCCTTTAGTTTCTGGTACTCGCCATAAATGAAAAGCGAATTAATATCCACAGCTACTTTATTGTTGCCTATATCAAGAATAAAGGTTATATCAGGGCTCTTCAGATTGCAGCTTGCCTTAATCCTCTTTTCCAGCAATTTGCCAAGTTCCCTGTTTATTTCAGCCTTCAGCGGTTCGCAGTAATCTATGCCAACACGTTCCCATAGCTCTTCCTCTTTCATTATAAGCTCGTGTGAAAGTTTAGTCCCAACCAATAAGGTTTTGAATTTATAATTCTTAGAAATTTTGATTATTTTATCTACCCATGTGTCTAAGCTATCAAAAAAATCCCCGCAGATTGTGCATTTCTTTTTCTTTTGTGGTCTTGCTTCAAGGTTATGAAATTTTAAAGCATAGAAATTAGACATATCAAATATAGGCACTTCCTTTGTTTCCTTGTCCATGTTCATGGCTACAACGGTCCTTATCATCTGTCCGCGTTCATCATTGCTGTAGCCATGCATCAGCTGCGCGAACTGCCTGCCAAGGCAGTGATCGCATACATGCTGTTCAAGAATTTTTGCAGCTTTTTTTATTATCATATTATTCCTCCTCAAATATCTGCGCCTCAAAGCTGTATATCTTTATGTCACGTTCTTTCCACATGCCAGGTGTCATGCCTGCTTTAATGCATAGATTATCCAAGAATTCCTCCGTGTCATGTATTTCTTCCCATACCTGCGGCAAAAATAATCCTGAATAAGGCCCATATTGCAATATTAATCCATGTTTTTTAGGCTCTATTTTTTTTAGATAGTCATCAGGTTTCTCAACCTCGATGAGCTTTGGCTCTGTTAAAACTGAAACCTCTATTTTTATGTCACCAAGCTCATTTTTGCTGAGTTTTTTGAATCTTGGATCCTCGCAAGCAGAGCATGCAGATGAAATCACTGCCTTTATCAGTGGCATAACAGGATAAGGAATGCCTATACAACCACGCAATTTACCTTTTTTGTTAAGCGTGCAGAAAACACCAAGCTCAGCATTCAATGCCTCAGGATATTCATCAGGCTTGTCTGTTCTTTCGCCATTGACAAATTTCTTTATTGCATTCCTTGCAACCTTCAGGAGGAATTTGCCGTCTTCGTCAGTTAACATGAATAAGAAATTGTTCGATAATTTTAAAAGATGTTTACTATGCTTTTAGTTCCCTGGTATTTAGCGTATCCAAATCAACTTCCATGAAATCCTCAGCAGCTATTACTTTAACGCCTGTTGCATCTCTTATTGCCTTTATCTGCAGCTGCAAGCCTGAGCGCAGCATCCAGAAAGAAAAATGCTGAATTATAACGAGCTTAGGCTTTTTCTCAATTTTATTCATCAGTTTTATCGCCTCATCAACGCTCATATGCTTTCTTAGAAGTGCGATTTTACCTTTCGGAACAAGCACATTTAAAATAAGTATATCGCAGCCATCATAATTCTTTTCCTGGCCTTTGTAGTAAGTACCGTCGCCTGCATAGCAGATCGTTTTCGTTCCCTCAATTCTAAAACCAACAGTTGGCGCATAGTGGTCTGCCTTTGTTGCCTTTATGTTCAGGGGGTTTATTTTGAACTCGCTACCCTCAACTGCCTTGTAGGTCTTTGCCTTCTTCTGATGATAATTGCTTACGCATGGATAGTAATCATCTGACAGCGTTAAGCAATGCTCCTCTGCAATCAGGATCGGATTTTTTATACCATCTATCAATGCGTTTGCATCTGTGCAATGATCCGGATGCAGGTGCGATAAAAGAATGCCATCCCATTTCTCCGGCTTTAGTTTCAATTGCTGCGCATAAACCAGCGAACCAGGCCC
>CAIKBN010000049.1 GCA_903825675.1 uncultured archaeon | reverse complement strand
CCGATAGCCTCTTTTTTGGGGAGTACTTTGAATATATCACCACCTTTCAGTTCTTCATATTTCCTCAGTCTATCAATGCTTTTCTCTATAGTCTGAAAGTTTGTCATTGTGCCGCCAAGCCATCTCACGTTTACATAGAAGGCACCGCATCTCTTTGCCTCTTCCCCAATAGACTCCTGACCCTGTTTTTTTGTGCCTACAAAGAGGATGTACTCATTACGGGACGCCACCTCTTTCACAAAATTATAGGCTTCTTTGAACATTTTCAAGGTTTTCTGAAGGTCAATAATGTATATGCCATTTCTCGCACCAAATATGTAGGGCTTCATCTTAGGATTCCACCTTTTTGTCTGGTGTCCAAAATGTACACCTGCCTCGAGAAGTTGTTTGATGGTTAAATTAGACATTTGAACCTCCTGGTTATTCTTCCGCCTTTCGCTCTTTAGCAACAGACAGATTTTCTGCACCCTGTTGCTAATTGAAAGACGTGCAAAATAATTACGCCTTTTAATTATCATATAAGTTCAAATATTTCAACAGAAATCTGCCAGTTCCATGGTTTTAGAAAAAAGGTTCAAACAATTGCCAATTGACTAAAAGCCATCTGCTTCATGCCCTTAAGTGCTATGGGCTGATATTTCTCGATGACTTTTTCTCTTTACTTTGGTAAACTGTGGCAAACAATTTTTTACGGATGTTGCCCTTTGAAGGTGAGAAGGAATACCACGCTTTTGCCTGATGAAATAAGTAATTACTTACAGGGGAAATTATAGTGCTTTTTTTAAAAAATATATTGCCGAGGAAATTCAGCTACCGCTTGATTGTAATGACATTTATATCAGGCTTGATTCCAATCACTATATTTAGTGTGTTGCTGGGTGTTTATAGGAGTGAATTTCACTCTAAAATTGATAAAGCAATTCAACAGGGAAGCAAGGAAGAATGGCAGCAAAGTGAAAAGATATTGCGACAGATGGCTGAGGAAAATATACGCCAGAAGGCACTTAGTGTTGCCCTTCAGTTAGACTTATACATTCAGGGCAATCCAGAAATGACGCTTCAGGATTTGCAGAAAAACCTTCAGTTCAGAGAGATAGCTATCCAGCCAGTAGGTAAGACAGGATATACAGCCGTACAGGAATCTAATACCGCTATCAACCGTTTTCATAAAGATCCAAAAATTGAAAATTTAGACCTGCACAGTCTATCTGATAAACTGCCCGAGTTTTGGGCTATTATGAAAGCCAGTTTGGGTGGAAAACATTCAAGTGGATATTATAACTGGAAAGACCCTGATGGGAAAATACGCCAGAAATTCATGTATATTGCGCCCCTTAAGGAAAAGACCTTTAACGGTGTAAGGCTAAGCATTGCGGCAACTACCTATATAGATGAATTCACTTCTCCTATAAAAGCAGCTCATGATGCGAATCGTAGTACAGCCTACTATCTCATAACAACAGTAGATAAACTCATACAATCCTTTAGAAATATGGGACTCATATGTATGGGTTTTGGAATTCTATTTATTTCCATATTGGCTTATTTTATTGGCACGTATTTTTCAAGGGCCATTACCCAGCTAAGGGAGGCAACAAGTGCAGTCAATCAGGGCGATCTCAATGTGAGATTAGAGCCATCTATTTCCGGCGATGTGGGGGAATTAAACGAAGATTTTAACAAGATGGTAGCACAGTTAGGGTCAACAACGGTCTCCAAAAAGCTAATGGAGGAGAGCGAGGAAAGATTAAGAAAGGCGAATGCTGAATTACTTGAAGAAATAGCAGAACATAAGAAGGCACAGGAGGAATTGGCAGAAAGTGAGCAAAAATTTAGAGCCTTTGCTGAAACAACCTCTATAGGTATATTGATTTATCAGGGAGAAACGTTCATATACACCAATCCTGCTGCAGAGAGTATTACAGGTTTCTCTAAAAAAGAACTGGCAGAGATGAAGTTTTGGGACAGAGTGCATCCGGACTTTAAGAATTTAATCAGAGAACAAGGGCTAATGCATCTCCGTGGTGAATTTGCTCCTGCCACTAATTATGAGATTAAGATCATCACCAAACGGGGAGAGGAGAAGTGGGTTAATATTACTGCAGGGTCTACATTATTGGGAGGGATACCTGCTGAAATAGTGACGATGTTTGATATCACAAAAAGAAAGTATGCAGAATCTCAATT
>CAIKBN010000048.1 GCA_903825675.1 uncultured archaeon | reverse complement strand
TGTAATCCATGTGTATCTTTGAGGATATTATTCTTGGTGCATCCTTTATGTCATCTTTCTCTACTTTGACTATTTCAGTAACCTTGTCCACGATTATACCAAAAGTGCTTTTGCCGGCATCTGTAATTATTATATGTTCTGATTCTTCTGCAGGCAGGTTGAATCTTTCCCTTAAATCAAGTATAACAATAATCTGTCCGCGCAGGTTTAGTATACCTTTGATAAATTCCGGGGCTGTTGGTATTTTTGTTATCTCTGAATGTTTTATGATCTCCCTGGTTTGTGTGATCTCTGTTGCATATTCTTCATCAGCAAGCCTAAAAACAAGTAGTTTCAGGGTTTCAGACGACAGATTTTCACCAATAGCTTTAATTTTCAGGGCTGCGTCTGCCATTGGATCACTTCTTAACAATTTCTGCTAGCTCTTTAGATGCCCTATTGGCTTCCTGCATTATGGCGGTTTCCTCTTCTGTGGCAGCTGCTATCTCTTCCACACCAGCTGAGTTCTCTTCTGCAGCAGCTGATATCTCTGTCATAACAGAAACTGTTTGTTGGCTTCCGCTGGAGAGCTGCTGGGTAGCAGCAGATATTTCCTGTAATTGGGATGAAACATCAGAAACATATTTTGCTATTTCCTGCAGCGAGTTAAGGACCTTTGTAATTACTTCAGAACCTTCTGTAACCTTGGTATTTCCCTCTTCCATGCTTTCTGTTGCCAGCTGTGATGCATCTTTAAGCTCTTTAACCAGTTCTGAGATCTCTTCTGCAGATTTCTTTGAAGTCTCAGCTAATTTTCTGACCTCGTCGGCAACAACAGCAAAGCCGCGACCCGCCTCACCTGCACGGGCAGCTTCTATGGCAGCGTTCAGTGCGAGCATGTTGGTCTGATCAGATATGTCGGTTATAACCTTAACAATCTTGTCGATTTCGCCGGATTTTTCTCCAAGGCCTTTTACAGCAGTAGCAGAATTAGTTACTATTTCCCTTATCTCGTTCATTCTGACTATTCCTTGTTCTGCATCCTTGGCAGCTGTTTGAGCTACTTGATTGGTTTTGGTGGCATTAGCAGCTGAGGTTTGGGTATTGCCTGCAATTTGCTGGATGGATGATGCCATTTCTTCAATTACTTTTCCAGCTTCTTCTATTTTCTGGGTCTGATTCTGAGAAGAACCAGCCATTTCCTGTATGGTCTTGGAAACCTGCTCTGAGATGGTGGTTGCTTCATCAAAGGATTCCATAACCTTGTTTATCAGACCTTCTCTTTCTTTGCTCTTTTTTATATGTTCGCCGATGCCTATTTTTTCTATACTTTCCCGATATTCTTGTTCGTGGTCGTTCTCATATACCTTTGATCCAGAATCACGATTTATATCCAAGCTCTTTTTCACGCACAAAACACCTAATATACTTCGTATATTGTAGTTTCGAAAGGTCATCTTCGGATGACATTTTCAAAACCTCATAATTTCAGCACATCATCTGCAATTTTTTTATACGCCTTACCAACATTGCCCTTTGGAAAAGAATGGGAAACAGGCAAGCCCTTTTTTTGTGACTCGTAAATATCTATTGAATAGGGCACTATATAAATATTTTTCATAAACATATCCTCAAGTTCGTTTCTTATTTCCTTGGCAGGATCTGCCTTTTTCAGAAACGCGCTCTGCGCCTTTGTAAGAATAATCATGTCTGGCATGAAATCCAAATCAATATTTTCCGTCTTATTTAAAAAGTCATTGAAGTCGCCTATGCCTTCCAGTGCGAATATACCAGGGTCAAGCGTTAGTACAACGTGATCAGCAGCAGAAATACCGTTCATAATAAGATTATGGTTGCCTGGTGGGGTATCAATCAGTATATAGTCATAGCTGTTCCTGGCTCCAATCAAGGCCTTTCTTAATACTGACTCGTCTTTAATTTCGGCTATCATAAGGTCTGAATGAGCTGGTGCTAAATGAACATTTTCTATGCGTGTATTCAGCAGAATAGGTTCTATAATATTAAGGGTTTTGTTCATAACATGGAACATTGATATATCAACTGTATTTTTGTCTATGCCTAGGCCGGATGTTGCATTTCCCTGGGGATCTAGATCAACAACAAGTACCTTTTTGCCAGCTTTGGCTAGAAAGCCAGCCACACTAATGCACGAGGTTGTTTTGCCAGTACCGCCCTTGTGGTGGGCAAATACTATAGTCTTGGCTGTCATATTCTATACTTCGTTGCGGCAGGATATAAAATTAATTAGGCTAGCTTAAAGGATAAAGTGGATGCACCAACCGCG
>CAIKBN010000047.1 GCA_903825675.1 uncultured archaeon | reverse complement strand
TCTAAGGATTTCTCAAACCGCTAATGATGAACTTGGTTCAATCATAGCCTTCGGTATTGCCTCAATTATTTACCTGCAATTTACCATAAATGTATTAATGGCCATACATCTTGCCCCTGTTGTTGGAATTCCACTTCCATTCATCAGTTATGGCGGTTCATCACTGGTGACTATGCTCGTATCGGTGGGTATTTTACTGAATATAAATATGAGAAGGTATATGTTTTGATACAAGCTGTTAGCTATCAGCCACCAGCTTTCAGCTAAATATTCAATTTAAGTTCTTAAGTCTTTTGGCCGAGAGCTGACGGCTAATGGCTATTCTAAAATCACCCACGAATCAAGCATCGCCTTTGCTATACCAAGGTAAGTATCATAACGTTTTACAGGTGATATGTAAAACCAGGTATGAAACACCTCTCCATCGTTCCGAAGAATTATAATCATCCACTGTTTGTATCGTTCCCCCTGTAATGTATATTCAGTCATGAATTGTTTGCCTGTTAACTTAACCCCATTTTTCTTATATACAAATGGTTCCGGATAATAGATTTTTGCGTCCCGAGTCGTTCTTATCTGCTTTTCAAACTCTTCAATGATTGCATTTACATCCTTATACTGGCCTTCTTTATGCTTTGTGGAAAGCAGGTTCTGAATGCTTACTGTTGAATAGTATACTTCTGTTTCTTTCTTCCCGCTAAAAATAACTGTATGCGCAGACTGTGTGGTATAAATCCAATCGGCAGGATATTCTATTGTATACCCAAATCCTTTTTCCTGAAATATCTTTCCTAAAACCTTACCCGTTTCCGCCGCATATATAGCAGTAATGCTGCTTAAGACAAAGGCTATACAAAAAAACATTATAATAATCCTTTTCATTGTGAAGCCTCCTGAATATTTTTTTTCTATCTTATCCATTCAAACCCTGTTGGTTTGACCTATTGCCTATTATTCATCACAATATTTCTTTATGGATTCACTGGTACCCACGCTTTATGAGCAGGTACCCATTTACCGTTTACCCACTGTCCGGGTATCTGAACCCATTGTCCGGGTGGATTTTCAACTGCAGCATCCGGAGATGCATAGGCTGGTTTCTGGGTACTTTGCATTGAATCCAATCTTTTATGTGTTTCACTCTGGTCTGCTGCATTTCCAATAATAGCACCAGCAAGAGCTCCACCTGCCAACCCTATTAATGTCCCAGCTGTATTTCTTCCGATTATCTGGCCAGCAAGAGCACCTGCAGCAGCACCAATCGCTGCTCCTTTTTGGGTATTATAGCCTGTAGATGCACAGGAAAAAAATACAAACCCAAATGCAATGAGTAAAACAATCAAAATACCTTTTTTCATTATGAACCTCCTTTCACTCATCCTCTTTGTATGTATTATAGAACGTAGTATTTTCTCTATACAAGCAGAATTTTGCTATTATGAAATTTCACACATTTTTCATACAAATATGGTATTATTACAAAGCATATATAGATGCGCCCATAGCTCAAATGGATAGAGCGTTGGACTACGAATCCAGAGGCTGCAGGTTCGAATCCTGCTGGGCGCATTATGGATGAGATACTTAAGAAAAAATGACAGTTATGGATAATACATAGACACCTCTTAAAAGGAGAAGGTCATGTTTAACGAGAAACAAAAACTAACCGAGATTATCAATTTAGGACTTGAAGTTACC
>CAIKBN010000046.1 GCA_903825675.1 uncultured archaeon | reverse complement strand
GCATGTGGAGTCATTATGTCCTGAATTCAGCATAGCATATTCTGGAAATACTATAACCAAAAAACTGTTCGAAGAAAAGGGATACGTAGTTAAAAATGCAAAAATAGAGCGCATGCTTTCTGCTACCGAAGTAAGGCAGATGATAGAAATGGATGGCAGCTGGCAGGACTGCGTGCCATGCGGCACAAGAGATGTTATATTGGAAATCAACGGTGTGCAAAGATTGAAAGACCTGTGCAGCAGGTACATTAAACCTGCTGTAGCTGCTGATATTGTTATTGACTACAAAGATCAGGGATTAGTTTATGTTGTAAGGAAACATGAACCTTTCAAAGGCTGCTTGGCATTGCCAGGCGGATTTCTTGATGCAGGCAAGGAATCGATCATAACAACTGCTTCAAGAGAAGCCAGGGAAGAGACAAGCCTAGATATAAGTGAAGCTGATTTGAAATTATTAGGTGTCTATTCAGATCCTGGTAGAGATCCAAGAGGGCCAACAGTTTCTGTGGCTTATTACGCTAAAGTACTTTTCGGTGAATTAAAAGCAGGCGACGATGCTGCAGCGTTAGAAGTTTGCAAAGAAATACCAGAGAAACTGGCTTTTGATCATCGCAGAATAGTAGAGGACTATTATAAAATTCGGGGTAGATAAAATGGACCTTTCAAAAGCTGTTATTGTCCCAAAGCTGAGCAAGTATGAATTGGACATGCGCAGGTACATATTAGCGCATGATCAGCTTATGGAGAAATATAGGCAAGAAGGTATTGATATAAAGAAGATAATGAACAGCCATGAAAGGCAGAAAAACGCACTGAATGAATTAAAAAGATATTTTAGTGAACAGCAGTTTATTCCCAGGGATAATCTCACAAGCGATATAGCTGCTAAAGCCAGTTTAATTATATCCTTTGGTGGAGACGAACATTTTAAATATGTCTCACATTTCGTAGATAACGGGCTGATTATGGGAATTAATTCAGATCCTTTAACAAGCGAGGGAGTATTGAATTATTTTGTAGTTGACGGTATTGAAGAGAAATTAAAAAAGTTAGAGAAAGGAGATTATGCAATAGAAGAATGGACAAGAGTGAATGCAGAATTAAACAGGCACCCTGTTGCCTTAGCCACATCAGATTATTTGCTAAGCAAAGACAGGAGAAAGGATATGTCAAGGCATGTTTTAGAGTACAGGAATATGAAAGAAGAACAGAAGAGCTCAGGCTTATTGGTTGTTTCAGGCGCAGGCTCAACAGGATGGTATGACTCTGCCAGCGGAGATTTATATCCAAACGGAGACAAATTCCCAAAGAATGCGGATTATGCAAAGTTTTTTGTTACAGAACCCTACCGAGGAAGGCTCACCAGATGCCGCATGCGTTTAGGGATCCTGGAAAAAGGTGAAGAACTCATAGTTAGGTCACTAAATGATGATAGTGGAATATTAACAGCTGATTCTGTAGAAGATTATCCATTCAACAGGGGAGCAAAAGCAGTTATAAAAATATCTGACAAGCCATTAAGAGTTGTTAAGGTATTGGAATAGTTATGCCTTGTAAATGCTGGTATCCTCATCTTTCGCGTGTTTCCACATGTTTTCAAACTGCTTTCTGAAGCCGTCAGCGATCTCCTTGCTGTCAATGACAACAGCAATGGGATTTTCCGGAGATTCAAGCATTATAGCCACCTTGTTTCCATATATCCATGTTGCTGCTGATGTATAATATTCTTTAGGGACCTCCTTTACCTTGAAGAGTTTTCTGTAAGCCCGCAATCCGAAAATATTGGGTGTTGTAAGCCTGTCACCACGTGATTTTATCATTCGTGCCTTAAGGTTTTTTTCCAGCCGTTCTCTTATCCATTGCGTAAAGTAATATTTTTCCACAACCTTTGCAAGATTGGAGCTTATGCCAAAGGCATCATAGGATTTGTAATTGTTTATATCCCGCAAAACAGCCTTTATGCCTTCCTTGCCCTTGAAGTGCGATATTTCCTGCTTTTCCATGCGCTGGTTATATATTGCCTCGAGTTCAGGCATTATGCTCTCAAGCTCTTTCTCCCTTTCCTTTATTATCGCAGTTATGTTCCTAGGAGATGCACATTCAAAATATTTCTTGTTCAGGCGCATGACATTGCTCACAAGGCCTTTTCCTATAAGCCGCTCTAAAGAATCATATATATTAGCCCTGTGAACACCGCTTTTTTTCATTACCTCTGTCACAGATGTCGATCCCAGCCTTATCAAGGCCATATATACCTTTATCTCGTTGCTGGAGAGCCCAATCTCTCTAAGGACTTCTGTATTAATAGCCATATAATCAGAGATCATGACAATCTTTTTAAAACTGTTGTAGTGTCTGCTACAACAATGTTTGAAATTATTGCAGACTTATGTATAAACTAACTAAATGACCATGGAAAATAACAGCTATAAAAAAGGCTTATAAAGCTTTTGACTAAGTCATTAAGAAATCGGTGATAAAAAATGCGCAAGCCTAGTCTTTTGGGATTTGATAAAAAAGCAGTACCAGGAATAATGGATTATTATGAGGCAACCATGGCAGACAGCAATATATTTTCTGGAATAGAAGGAAGAAGGGCTGTCTTTAATGCTGCGGCAAGGAGGATGGGAAATCATAAGGTAGTTTACGAGGATGATTTTGAATCAGACGGCTATACATGTGTTATCGGAGGCAAGAAAATAAGTTTTGCTGAGAAGCAGGAAGATCTTGTAGGCAAGAAATTCCATATAGATCAGGTTGAGAGGGACAATTATCTTCTTAGTATGGGGCTTGAGCAGGTGCTCGCCTTCATATCCGAATGGTATATGCATGATGATTTGATAAGCTTATTTGCTAAAAGGGACATGGCGCCTGAAACCATTCGCTACTTGCAGAAAAACAGGAAATTAGATATCACAGTAGAGGCTATCCCAGAAGGTATTCCTATTTTTGCAAACGAGCCGTATCTCAGCGCTGAAGGACCCTTTGAGCAGATCCAGTTCCCTGAAAGCCTTTTGCTTGGCACATGGGGCTACCAGACAGCTGTTGCAACCAGTGCAAGCTATCTGCTTAATATTCTCGATGAGTTTGGCAGAAAGGATATTCTTACTTTAGAGGGCGGTTCAAGAAGGGTTTATCCTGCATGCTCGATACCGGCAACACGCGCAATAATTGCAGCAGGATTTAGCGGAACCTCGAATTTAGCAATAGCTGAGTATTGTCCGGAATTGTTATACATAGTAGGAGGAAGTTCAGGCCACTCTGAGGTTCTCCATGTCGGCAATGACGAGGCTGCATTTGAATTGCAAATAAGGTCATATTACAGAATTCGTGATGGTGATAGCGAAGATGTAATAAGGTATAAGATAAGGGAGGTAAGCAAAAAAGGCAAAAGCCCGACCACTTTAATTGACACCTTCGAAACTACCGAAGGATTGAATGCAGCTATAAGGGTTATGAAAAAATATGGCATCCAGTGCCAGATAAGGCAAGACAGCGACATCCGGACAGGGAGAATACAAAATATAAGGAGAACTCTGGACAGTGGAGAATTGCCACGCGCGTATATTATGATATCTGATGACTTAAAGAACTGGAGGATTTATTGTTTGTTGAAGGAGGACGCTAATTTTAACTCCATTCTTATGGGAACATATGCTGTAAACCCATATAGGCTTCCTGGCGCAGTTTACAAGATTGCGATGGACCAGCCATCCAACGAAAAGCCGGACATGGAATACAGGTGCAAGCTATCACTCTCCAATCCTAAGAAAGGCACACTGCCAGGCAGGCTTGATGTCTATAGAATAATCGGCAAGGATGGCAAAGCAGACAGGGATATCATACTGATGAGAGGAGTGGATTCAATAGACAGCTTTATGCAAAAAACAGATCAAGATTCGCTAAAACTGAACCGCACTGTCATGGAGCACGGAGAAATAACTTATGAACTTCCTGACATGCTGAAAATTATTGAAAATACGAAATATCATCTAGGCCTTTTCAGGCCAGAGTACAAGAGATTTATAGGCGCAGCAGAATACCCTGTTGTAGTCTCACCGACCATAGAAAAAGTCAGGAGCGATTTTTTCGAGCGCTTTAAGACCGGAAGATTGTAAATTTAATTTACTTTCAGAAAAGAGACCTTGCCAGTTCATAGCCTTTTACGAAATCTTCCATATTTTTTCTGAGTAAATGTTCTGTCATCTTATCACATAAAAGGCCGTATACGAACCCTTCAAAATGAAATGATAAGTACTCGTCTACAAAAGGATCTCTATTATTTGTCAAAGATCTATAAAGTTCAGCGTATTCTATAAGGGTTTCCTCTTCCTTAAACCTGTCTGATCTTGAAAACCTGATTGCATCTAAGATGTCATCGTGTACAATATCCATGCTCATATGAAAACAAATTTTAGAAACCTATTTAAAACTTCCCCTGTAAGTTAATCGTGTCACAAATGCGCGTTATTGTTGTAACAGGCGGGGTCATATCAGGTGTCGGCAAGGGTGTTGCCACTGCTTCTATTGGCCGCATTCTAAAAGAGTATGGTTTCTCAGTGACTGCTATAAAAATAGACCCCTATATTAACTATGACGCAGGCACTCTCCGTCCTACAGAGCACGGCGAGGTCTGGGTAACAGACGACGGCGGCGAGATTGACCAGGATCTTGGTAATTATGAGCGCTTTCTCTCAGTAGATATTCCGAAAACAAATAACATAACAACAGGCCAGATATACAAGGAAATAATAGACAAAGAGAGGCGAGGCAAGTTCCTTGGCCAGACCGTGCAGTTTATTCCGCACGTTCCTGATGAGATAAAAAGGCGCATAAAAGAGGCAGGCAAAGACTATGACTTTGTCTTGGTAGAGATTGGCGGAACTATAGGCGACTACGAAAACCTGCCCTTCCTTTTTGCCACAAAAAGTCTGGAAATAGAACTAGGCAAAAATAATCTTGTCCACATCCTTGTAAGTTATATGCCAGTTCCAAGCCATGTTGGTGAAATGAAGACCAAACCAACCCAGCAGGCAATAAGAATGCTTAATGAAACAGGCATCTTCCCTGATTTTGTTTTATGCAGAGCAGTCAAGCCATTGGATGACGTCAGAAAGAAAAAAATTGAAACCTATGCGAATATATCCTCAGAAAATATAATTTCAGCCCCAGATATAAAGTCCATATACAGGGTACCTTTAAACTTTGAAAAAGAGAGATTAGGCGAAAAAATCCTGAAACGATTTGAGTTAAAACCAAGAAAGAAGCCTGACTGGAATAACTGGAAAAAATTAGTAGAAAAAATAGAAAATCCAAGAAAAAAAATAACAGTTGCAATGGTTGGCAAGTATGTTGATATCGGCGATTTTTCTCTTGTAGATTCTTATATATCCATAAACCAGGCATTGGAGCACGCAGGCGCAGAGCTTGATATTGGCGTTGACATAAAATGGATAGACTCAAAGCAGCTCGAGAACAAAAAGCCCACAGCGCTAAAAAAATTTGACGGTATAGTAATACCCGGCGGCTTCGGTTCATCCGGCGTAGACGGCAAGATAAATGCAATAAAATTCGCCAGGGAAAATAATATTCCGTTCCTCGGTCTATGTTTCGGTCTTCAATTAGGCGTGATCGAGTTCGCAAGAAACGTATGCAATATGAAGGCGCATACAACAGAGGTTGATCCTAAAACCAAATATCCTGTTATCGATGTATTGCCATCTCAGAAATCAATACTTGCAGAAAATAAATACGGAGGAACCATGCGTCTCGGTGCATATGCTGCTATCCTGGAAAGATCAAAAACCCTTGATCTTTATATAAAGACCAAGCGCTTAGAAAAAGACATAAAAAGAATAGAAGCTCTTAAAAAAGACAAAGACCAGTTATTCCGTCTTGGTCTTATTCATGATGCTAAGAACGTTGTGCTTGAGCGCCATCGCCACAGATACGAAGTAAACCCTAAATTCATTGATATACTGAAAAAGCACGGTTTAGTTTTTCCCGGTTATCACGTCCGAGAAGATGGAACAAGACTAATGGAATTCATAGAGCTCCCAAAGCACAAGTTTTTCATAGCAACGCAGGCGCATCCAGAATTCAAATCCCGCCTTGGCGATCCAGCACCACTCTTTTTAGGCTTTGTAGAAGCAGCCTGCTGCAGATAGAACTAACCATCATAAAGGTGCATGAGCTGTTCCAATACATACATAACAAGATATCTTTTCTGATAATCTCAGTATATCATCTGGCGAATAATATGAGATTGATTTGCCTGGTGTATTGGCTGATCCCTTTCCATTTATCGGGCCACGATACCCTTCATCCCTCGAACCTAAAATCATTTTGCTGAAATAATTAAATTCTTTTTCTGTACCCTTGGGAAAGCGAACCTCTAGCTGATTATCACTTTCAGCATCCTCTTCAAGCTGGCATTTTTCTACCCTGATTTTAACGCCATCTAATTTATATTCCAAACTCTTTCCACAACTTCCACGTTTAGCAATACGATCGAGCATAGAAACAACTTCAGCTATGCTATAACCAGGAATGACCTCGAAAATAATAACACGCTCTATAGCTTTTTTGGGAGGATTGGCTATTGGCTGAGCAAAATCTAAAATTCTGTAAACATTTTTTATATCATAGTTGTTTCCATTTTTTGAAACTGCATTAGGCTGTTTAGGCAGCTGATTCCTTGATGCATCAGCACATGCAAGCCTGATAGTTGCCTCGCTAGGTCCAGTCCATCTATCCAAATCAGGATCATATATCATATAAACACCTTGTACGAGAATGAGAAATAGTAGAAATATATTTAAACCTTTCTTTTACTCGATCCTGAATTCCTTGAATTCGACTTTCCCTTTATTTATAAGATCCTTTATTCCCTTTTGCTTCACTGTTAATCCTGAATTACCAGCCTTGAATTCAATGAAAATAACTTTATCATCCTCAAACTGCACACCATCAATCGGGCTGCCGATGAAACGAAAATTCTGCTCATCATATGGATAGGATTCAAGAAATGGCAGGAACTGTTCAGTCATCCTGCCGTATTTGCTGCTTAAGCTATGCTTACTCGAAATCAATTCAGTTACCTGCAACTTTAATTCGCTTATCTGCTGCCTGCTTTTACTGAAAAGAAAAATGAATAATAGCAATAAAAGGGATAAAACTACTGTAATTTCTAGGAGCATAATTGTCAACGTTAATAAATACCTTTAAATAATTATCCTGGACAGTTACTAAAAATTATAGGTGAAAAATAATGAGGATATTCAAATATGAAGGTGAAGTAGAAGACGACTCAGATGATGACTGGGAAGACGATGACGACTCGGACGAAGGTGGAGAATCCGAGAGCGAATAATAGCATTTGATTTTGCTCTTTCTGTCTTTATTTTTGACTTCATTACGAGTTGAAGTCATAAAGACATCTGCAAAGAAAACAGGAGATTTTATTTTATTATCCCAATTACTTTCCCACTATATTCCCACCTATACAAATCAATAAATACTGATAAGCAATATAATTATACTTTTAATGAATACTAGTTGTATGCGTTGCGGACTCATTAAAGAAAACGGCTATGCATATATGCCGTGCCCAAGATGCGGAGCACCCATGCTTTTTGATAAATTTGACATATCCCCGCCAACCAAGCAGTAAAAAAAAAGATTTTTAAAGCTTTCTATGTTCTTCTAAGCATGATTATAGAGATATTCGAAACAAGGGGCTTCGGCATCGAACTATCAACTGATCTGGATGCCTTAATAATTAATCTAAATAAAAAGCACTCTGATGTTATGGTAAAGAAGCTCGATGTTCTCAACAAGGAAATGATGAAGAGTCATAAAGACATAGTAAAAATGCTTAAGGAAAGAAGCCTAGATATCTTGCCGCTTATAAAGATAAACGGCAAGCTTGTTGATACAGAAAAAGCAGAAAACATGATTTATAAATATCTCTAGTTTTTGGTGTTATAATATGGCAAAGAGACAAATGAATTATAGAATTAAGATAGATGAAACCGAAGATATACCCAATAATGTGAGAGGCCTTGATAAAGTAGTTCATGGCGTATACTCTCACAAGCAGGCACTCAGCGGTTATTTGTCAAAAAGAAATCTTCTATATCTTTTTGATGATTTATACTTCAGATTTATAAACAATGAGGGCGTAACAATAGATCCAGCAGATGAATATACAAGAACTGAAAGAAAAAAGGCAGTTTCAGGTATAAGCAGAGAAGGCCAAGTTCATTATCTGACAAATTTATTTGGTCATAACAGATTTGAAAGATTGGGCGAGAAGCCACTAGGATATTACTTAAGCGAAGAAGAGAAAAAGTTAGACCAGATGCCTGATGATCAGGTTTT
>CAIKBN010000045.1 GCA_903825675.1 uncultured archaeon | reverse complement strand
TTTATGTTTTACTTTTTCAAGAAGCGCCCTTATTTCCAGCGTTTCGTCCAAAAGGAAGGCGTCAGAAGCTGTTAGGTAGTCATTTATTATTTTTTCTTCTTCACGGGTTGCAAAGCCGGAATGTTGATAGCTCTTAAGCACCTTTTCTATTCCGCTGAATTCTGTAGCAATTTTCTGCTTGACGCTTCCTTTATTCTTTTCTAGCTCTTCTAATTCAGTCCTGATTGAATTCATTTTTAGAAAAGCATCATTTTTTAAAAAGGCGTCAAGCTGTTGCTTTTTTTCTTTAAGCTCAGCCTCTGAATTAGCAATATCCTTTTCAGCTGTCATGATGTACTGGTTTAAGGCATTAATAGTTTCCTGGGTATTTTTGACAGACTTAATCTTATCATCAAGCTTATCCAATTTTTCTAGAAGAGCATCTGCATTTATAAAATCTTTTGCTATTTTATTTTTGTTAATAATAAGCTTGGTTTTAGCGGCAATGCTGTCCATTTGCTCCTTGAAGGCCCTCAGATGCAGCATCTCTCTGAAGCCTATGTTGCTTATATCGTTTATTATATATTCTAATTTTTCCAAGAAGCTTATCAATGCTTTATAATTTATTTCAGGCTTATCTAGACTTTCTATCAGCTCTAATGACCGGCAGCAGAACTTATTTTTTACTGAATTCGCAAATACTGTTTCATGCTGTTTTTCCTTTAATTCGTTTATCAAGGCTTTTAGAAGTGAGAATTCCTTGAAGATTTCTTTGATAACTAAGCTTATCTTTTCATTAGTTGCGCTAAGCTCTGATGCAAACTCGTTGCTGATGAATTCAGATATTTCGTTAATATTCAACTCTGTTATAGCTGCATGTCTGGATGAAAATAAGCCCCTTAGTTTATTGAACATTTAATAGGATTGAATAGCAAAGCATTTAGTCTTTTTTGTGCGGTTAATAACTTTTATAAAGGGTGCATGTCATATAATAAAGAAAAATTGAACTGAACGGAGGAGTGATGAAATGGCAAATCTTGTAGTTGTATCAAAACTAAAAGAGGTTATAAAGCAGGAAGAGATGAGCTGTGCATCGGATTTACCGGATGCATTAGACGCTTTATTAACAGAGCTCGTGAAAAAGGCATGCGCCCGCGCTAAAAGCAATGACAGAAAGACTGTGAGACCCGGCGATTTATAAGGGCTAAAAACTAGAAATATAAACTTTTTTCTACTTTTTCTTTTGTGATTTTTGTCGTTTTCTAATTATGATAATTTGATCTAGGTGTAAAAAATGTTTTCATGGTCCCAGACATATAAGCAAATTCTTCATCAGTTACAGGTCTTTTTTGAGTATACTGAAGAAGAGTCACAGCTAGAGCAATTTTTCCTAAATAAGTTTCAGGCACCTCTCCTATAAGATCTCTATAATTTTCTTCAAGCCAATTCTATTCCTAAACCTTACTGTAAAGATATCGATGAGTGGGCCCGTAAACGCGGTACAGAGTTTACTGAAGTGTATAAGACTACCGATAAAGATATCAAAGAAGGTTATTC
>CAIKBN010000044.1 GCA_903825675.1 uncultured archaeon | reverse complement strand
GGCTTTTTCCAGTTCGTCATAGCTGGCAAATTCTATGTCACCACCGAATTTTTTCGGCCTTTCGATTTTCATTGAACTGAAGGCACGGAAGATTATGTGCTTTGAGTAATCCAGCATCGGGTTGTTTGTTATTTCTTTTTGTGCGCAATAGGCTGCAGCTATTTTTTTCGCTATTTCTGCTTTGCTGTCATGCACGTATATGCAGGTATTTGGCTTGGATTTGCTCATCTTGCTGCTTATCTCTACATCCATTTCATGGGATTCTTCAAAACCATCTGGCTGTTTTACTCCTTCTAGACCCATGAGCATGTGATGGCTTACAACAACAGGTTTCCAGAAACCGAGCTTTGGACCAACTTCGCGTGCAATTATGTTAGCACGCCTCTGGTCTAAGCCCAACTGGCAGATGTCTGCTTTCAGGTGGAAGATATCTGCTGTCTGCATCATTGGATAGAAGTACTGGGCTGTTTCTGCGAGCTCCCCTTCTTTGCGTCCCATTATTGTTAAGGCGCGGGTTGCGCGCTTTACTGTGGTGTTTTTTGCTATGAGTATAACATTTTTCCAGTAGTCCTTGTCAGAGAAGGCGTCTGTTGCCCAGAGGACATCGACTTTTTTCATGTCAACGCCTGCTGCACGCCAGACCTCTATGAAATACTCGCCGACCTGTCTTATTTTTTCCAAGTCGCCACCCATCTTGTTGTTGATCCATGCAAAGGAATCAGCTAGCCAGAGCTTAAAATGAATGCCTGCTTTCAGCAGGTCTTTAAGCAGCAATGGTCGGAATATACCGAACGGCAGGTGAGCTAAACCGCTAGGCTCAAACCCATCATAAGCTATTGGATGGTCTTTGGTCTGCAAGAGCTCTCGGAGCTCCTGATCGGTTATAATCTCCTCGCCTACTGACTTCACTAAATGGAAGCGCGTTTCGATGTCCATCTTAATGCCTCTGTATCTATTATTCTCATTAGGTGATTTATAATTATATTTTTAAAGAATTAATACTCAGCTACACAAGATTAGATGCATTATAATTTTATAAGCATCTAAATTCATCTTCAGTAAGCAACGAGGCAATAGAGAGCTACGCTCTCTAAGGAAACAGAAATTTATAAAGTGTTTTGAACATAATAGAGATACTGAATATAGGATGTTTTGAAATGGAAGTAGAAATTCTTGGTTCTGGACAGGAAGTAGGGAAAAGCGCAATAGTTGTTAGCGATGACAAGACCAAACTGCTTCTGGATTACGGGGTAAAAATACAGCCAGAGCCGCCTACGTATCCGCTAAGACCGAAAAAGCTGGATGCCGTGATATTATCACATGCCCATCTGGACCATAGCGGTGGCTTGCCAATTCTTTACAAGAAGTGGAAGTATCCGTGCTTTATGACAGATGCTACTTTTGATCTAGCTACCCTGCTTATAATGGATAGCCTGAGGGTTGCAAAAAAACAGGGATTTGGCGTGCCTTTCACAAAAAATGACATTAAGATAATGACAAAGAATACAAAACTGGTACACTATAACGAGCATTTTAAAATTGGCAAATTCTCATGCCAGCTTTATGATGCAGGGCATATACCTGGCTCAGCTGGAATATTGCTTAAAAATGGGAAGAAGATATTTTACACGGGTGATATTCAAACAGAGGATACGAGATTGCTGCGTGGCTGCAGGCTGCCGGAGAAAGTTGATGTTCTTATAACAGAGAGCACTTATGGCAACCGGCAGAGAGCGGAAAGGGAAAATGATGAGAAGCTGTTTCTTCAGTCTATAAATGATGTTCTTGCTAGGGATGAGATTGCATTAATACCTGTATTTGCTGTAGGCAGGGCACAGGAGATACTGCTTATACTTGAGAACTATGCTAATAAAATTGCTTTGGATGGGATGGCTAAAACTGCAAGCGACCTTATTTCTTATTATGATGCTTATCTCAGGGATGCTAAGAAATTAAGGAGTATACTAAAGCGCGTTCACTGGATAAGAACACAGGAGGAAAGGGAAAAGGCACTCAGGCTATATCCTATAATAGTTACATCTGCTGGCATGCTTGGTGGCGGGCCTGCCATACATTATCTAAGGGGAATACAGAAAAGGGCAGAAAGCAAGGTAATATTCACAGGCTTTCTTGTTGAGGACAGCCCTGGAAGAAATCTCATAAAGACCAATATCTTCCAGACTGTAGAAGAAAAATTCCATGTGCAATGCCAGCTGGAGCAGTTTGAATTAAGCGCGCATGCTGATAGATCAGGGTTACTGGAGATAATAGACCGCGTAAAGCCTGAGCAGGTAATATGTGTGCACGGTGAGGAAACTGAAAAATTTGCAAAGGGCATCGAAGAAGGTTTGGGCATATCTGCTTACGCGCCGAAGAATGGGGAGATTGTTAAGATCTAGTTCCAGCTGCTTTTTGTGCTTCTTGTTCTCTTTCATATACGAGACCAACAGCTATCATTGCGTAGTCTTTGCCTAAGATTTTATATGGCATAGGTTCCAATCCTATTTTTTGTATTTCTTCCAATAATTTTTTATATTTTGGATTTTGCGAAGTTATTCTTTTTCCTAGCTGTTCTAAATATATCGATTGTCCTAAGATAGAACCATATTGACTATCAAAATCTAAATCTCCTTCTCTACTGTCAGTACATATCCCGACAAGAGAGCTTAATGCTAAACTATTTCTTTTTTTCAATGATGCTATTGCTTCTTCTGCTGTAACCATGCAAAATCTATCTTAATAAATTTTATAAAGCTAATTTATGGATAGTGTGGATTATGGACTTGATAGAAATAGACGGCAGCTATGGCGAAGGTGGCGGGCAGATAATACGCACTGCTATAGCTCTGGCTGCTGTTAGCGGAAAGGCTTGCAGAATTGATAATATAAGGATTAAAAGGCGGAACCCTGGATTGCAGGCGCAGCATCTGACTGCTGTTAACGCGATTGGCAAGTTATGTGACGCTGAAATAAAAGGCAATGAGCTTGGTTCTACTGAAATAGAGTTCATTCCGCATGAAATAAAAGGCGGATCGCTCTCGCTGAATGTTGGCACTGCTGGATCAACTGCACTGGTTCTGCAGGCAATAATGATGGCAGCTACGCACTGCGAAAAGGCTCTGGATATAAAGATTACAGGTGGGACTCTGAACAAATGGGCGCCTTCTGTTTATTATCTAAATAATATTACATTATCGCTGCTCAGAAAGATTGGATATATTGGTAATATAGTTCTTCATAAACACGGCTTTTATCCTAAAGGTGGCGGGCTGGTTGAAGCAAGGATAGAGCCAAGCAATATACATGCTATGCAATGGATCAAGAGCGGAAAGGTCCTTGAGATAAGCGGACTTTGCTTGGCAAGTACTGATTTGCAGGATGCAAAAGTTGCTGAAAGGATGCAAAAGATAGCACGGCAGGGCGTTTTCCGCGAGTTCCAGTTATCTCCTAAGATAAAAACAGAGTACGTGCAAAGCGAGAGCACTGGCTGCGGAATTGATATACTTGCTGTTTATGAGAACTCTGTTATGGGCGCTAATGCCATAGGAGAGCCTGGAAAGCGTGCTGAGAAAGTAGCCAAAGAGGCGTTGGATGATCTTAGAGAAATACATAATTCTGACGCGTGCTTAGACAGGCATATGGCTGACCAGATAATTCCATATATGGCATTAGGAACAATAAATGACAAAAAGGAAAGTGCTGTAAAGGTTCTTGAGATTACCGAGCATGCACGGACTAATATCTGGGTTGTTGAAAAGTTCTTGCCTGTGAAGTTTAGCGTGGATGAAAATAATAAAATAATAATTAAGTGCGAAAAGACCTGATTTATTGATTTGTGAATCGCTTTGCTCTTCGCTTCTTTCTTTTACCTTACTTTAAGCTATCTCGATCTTCTTGCGCTTCTTTTTGCCTATGGTGAGCTTTGGGAGAAGTATGGTCAATAAACCGTCTTCGAACTTGGCTTTGGAATTGTCTGGGTCGACTTTGGCTGGCAGTGTAAAGGCACGCTTTACTGACCCTGCACTCAATTCCTGCCTAAAGAGTTTTTCTGTTCTTTCTATTTTTTCCTGTTTTTTATGTGCTGATATTTCTACAAAGCTTTCTGTTACATTGAGGATTATTTCGTTTTTTTTGAATCCTGGTAATTCTGCTTGGATGACGAGCTCTTGGTCAGTTGTGCTGATGTTTACTGGAATAGGTCTTGTTATCATCATTTCCGTAACCGGAAATTTAGGTATGGTGAATTTGAATTCAAGGGGCTCGAACTTAACCGACTCTTCTATTGCAGTTTTTGCTTTTTCAACAGGTTCTTCCCAGAAGAACGCAAAATCCTTTTTCTTTTTTTTGACCATAAAAACACCGATAATTATTATGTTATTATGCAATAGAAAATGATTTTAAGGTTTGGGATTTATATATCTTCCTTGAATGCTTCAGATGCTAGCATCTGTTTTATCAGGAAATTAACGCCGCTTGTTTTTGGCATGCCATGGCCTGGCAGGAGATAGTTTATGCTATGCCTTGATAGCTTTTTTAGGGATTTCAAGAGCTGGTTCTTATCTCCGCCTGGATAGTCTGTTCTGCCTACGCCATCCTCGAATAAGGTATCTCCGGACACTAAAATTTTCTTATTTTTTTCATACAGGCATATAGAACCTGGTGTATGTCCTGGGGTTGAGATTACCTCGAAAGAGAAATTCGTAGTTTTTACAAGGCTGCCATTTTTTAAGACATTATCAACATCAACTGTTACTGTTTTAGCTGTTTCTCCGAATACTTCTGCAATGGTATTCTTGCCTGTTTCTACTGAATGCTTATCAGCTTCGTGAATGGCTATTTCAGCTTTTAGCCAATCACGGAATTTTTTGTCGCCACCTGTATGGTCAAAATGGCAATGCGTATTAACAATTGTTTTTATTTTACTTATATCAAACATTTTCTCCATTTTTTCCTTCATCTGCTGGAAGAATACGCCTGTTCCCGTGTCTATAATCAGCTCATCGTCGATTATATACACGTTGGAATCATAACCAACTCCTGCCAATAGAATAACGCCTTTACATATCTGCACTAACCACACCCTATAATTGCTTATCAGTGACATGAAGCTAGCTTATCTGAGATATTGTTTATCAGCATATCACTTAGAAATAAGTATGCTGTGAAATTTTAAATTATGATAGGTCTTTTATGGTTTCAGGTTTTCTATATCAAAGCCTATCATCCTATGGGCGTTGAGTAAAAAGAAGTTGTCGCTGTTTTTAAGAACCATCATATTGCCTTTGGCTGCTATTATCCTTCCTTTGATGTCCATGCCATTTGTTATCTCAAATTTGTCTGGTTTTACTGGCACGTTGCTAAGCTTGTAGTATTTTCTCATGTCATATATCTCTGGATTAATCAGGCAGTCAAGACCATTATTTCTCAGCTTTAGAATTGCCCTGTATATAATTTTGGCTGAATTGTTGGGGTTGGCAAAGAGGGTTGCATGTTTCTCATCTCCTCCCATTCTATCAACTGCGCCTAAGGTGGTTTTTATATTTTGTTCTATGTTTCTGACTTTTTTGCCGTCTTTGACAAAGGCTATTTTGGCTCCAAAATCTGCCCCTTGCTCGACTAATCTTTCAAGCAGCCTATGCTCGTAAGATATTCCTACCTTTAATACGGAATCGAAAGCAGCTAGGTAGACATAATAATTGTTTGCTTTGCAGCAGTCTCTTTGCTTTGGGTTTATGCATTCATTACCATCGCACTTAATGCAGAGGAAGAAGTCGTCTTTAGCTTTGCAGGAGTTACAATACCAGCCATTGGTTATTGCCTTATTGTCAGGGCATGGAAAATGCCTGCCTTCATGGAAGAAGCCTATGCAGTGCTTACTTCCTGTTCTTATAGATATTTCTTGCTCTAAAAGGCGTATTTTATTCATTTGGTCTTGTGTTATTACTGTAAAGAAAGGTTCCCAATTCTCCCATCGGTACTTTACTATTTGCAAAAAAAACACCTACCTTTTGGCTGTATTTTTTATGATATTATAGGCTTCTATTGCCTTATCTAGCAGCTTACCCTTTGAAAGGTCTTCTTTAACAACAAGAAATAAATCTCTTGTCATGGATTCAAATGCTTTTGTATATTCGAATCTATCTATGAATTTTTTTAAGAATTTAGAGTCGTAATTATCCAGGCTGACAAAGCTAAGCCATGGGATATTTATTTTTAGGAAGATGCTTAGTTCTTGTATCCTAGGCGGTTCATACTGCAATAAGATTATATAGTAATAATAAAAAAGATCTTTACCGTGACCTTTTCTTATTATCTCTCTGTTGGTTAATATTTCCATTATAAAGTCAGGTATTTTTTTGTCTGGGTTTTTGGACATAATTGCTAAGCAGATTAACTTCTTGAGTAGTATTATCTTAATGGCTTTTTTGTCGCTGCTTTGTATGAAGGGGTCACTATAATTCAGGTATATATAAGCATCTGGAAAATCTAATTTCATTTCATCTTCTTTTTGCAGGTGAAGCTCTATTTTATTGAAGAATTGGTAATTCAGCTCCTTTAAACATTCATCAAAAATAGCAGAAACTAGTTGGGTTTTTTCGTTTTTGGCTATAAGATTTTTTACTATTCTCATGTTATATAGTTTATTCTGGTTATTTAAGTTATTTTCTAATCAACTTAAATCTTTCCAGTACTTTTCTGCTTTATCATAATCCTTGCCAACATCAAATATCATGCCATCGTGAACATAACCAGATAGCTGCCCTTCTCTGGCTAGATTATCAAAAAGGGACTCTATCATAAGCTTTCCTTTAGGTAATAAATCAAATATTTGCGGCTCGAAAATACACAAACCCCCATTGACGAGCCTTGATGGTGCATTGGCTATTTTTGGCTTTTCTATAAATTCTAGTATGCGATTACCGCTCATCTTCACAACGCCAAAGGCTGTTGGATCATCTGTTGTTAACAAGATGACTGTTGCCACTCTTCCTTGTTTTTTGTGAAAGTCGTATATTTCTGGTATATTTGGATTTATTAAGGTATCAACATTGAGAGCAACAAAGGTGTCATTAACATAAGCCCTGGCTAGACTTATAGAGCCTGCTGATCCCAGTGGTTGATCTTCAACCAAATATGTAATATTAACGCCTGAGAAAGATGAACCAAAATAATCCTTTATTTTATCATATCCATGATCTATTGATAATAATATGTTATTTATGTTATATTTTTTTAGCATGTTTATCTGATGCTCTAATATAGGTTTGCCATGTATTGATATAAGTGATTTTATTTTCTTGCTGCCACCAGCCAATATCAATGCTGTATCTATTTTGCCCAGGTATTTCAGAAGCAGATGTTCCACTGCGTGAGATCTATTTCTTATTGCTTTACCATCGATCATTTCATCTATCTTTCTAAGGATATCTGGCTTTATGGTGATGGTTACCCTTTCTACCATAGTATGAAGAAGTATGACAAATTATTTAAAGATTTAGAAAGTATGAAATAGTATGAAATGTAGGTTATGAGGTGTTCTTAGTTGATTATCAGAAGCAGGTCTCCTGTGCGGATTTCTTTTGGCGGGGGAGGGACAGACGTTCCGCCTTTCTGCGACGAGCACGGCGGATGCGTTGTTTCTGCAACCATAAACAAGTATTCTTATGCTACCCTGGAGAGCAGAACTGACAGTGAGATTCATATAGAGTCGGGCAATTTCCTGAAAAAACTGAGATTTGACAGCGTAGATGAAATGACGTATAATAACGAGCTTGATTTATTAAAAGCTGCGATAAAAAGCCTCAATACAACAAAGATGGGGCTTAACATATTTCTAAGAAGCGATGTACCACCTAAATCAGGTTTGGGCGGCTCTGCTTCCTGTTTTGTTGCACTAATCGGGCTGTTTAACCACATGAGAATGAACAACATGACAAACTACGAGATTGCAGAACTTGCATACAAAATAGAACGCGAGGAATTGAAGATAGGCGGCGGGAAACAGGACCAGTATGCTGCTGTCTTCGGTGGGATAAATTATATTGAGTTTGGCAATGGCTGGGTGAGGGTGAATCCATTGAGGATAAAAAAAGACCACATACTTGAACTGGAAAAGAATCTTGTCCTTGCTTATGTTGGTGACCGCCCTAAGGAAGATGTAGTCAGGGAATATATTACAGGGAAAATAAAGACTAACGATATTATAGGGGACCAGGTAAAGGCCCTGATTGAGAAGAAAGAGTCTGTAATAGATGCGATGAATAAGACAAAGGTGATTGCACAGGAGATGAGGCGCTCATTAATGACAGGCGATCTTATTGGTTTTGGTGAATTAATGCATAAGGCGTGGGAAGAAAAAAAGAAGTTTTCCAAAATGGTCTCTAATCCGTATATAAACGGTTTATACGACCTTGCAAGGAAGCACGGCGCGATAGGCGGAAAAATCACAGGAGCTGGCGGCGGGGGTTTCATGCTTTTCTTCTGCGAGCCCAATAAAGAGCAGATCGTTTCTGAGCAACTTGAAAAGGCAGGGGCAAAACCCATAAGCTTTGCATTTGAATTCGATGGTTTGCAGACGTGGGAGGTAAATTATCTTTCCGGGAAGGTGTGGCGCAATGAAGGATGATATAGCTAACAGAATAAAGGAACATACTGAAGTTATTAACACCATTCTTGGAGACAAAGATATATTAGGCAAGCTAGAGCTTGTAACTAAAAAAATAGTCGAAGCTTACAAAAGCGGCGGCAAGCTGGTCATATTCGGCAATGGTGGCTCTGCTTCTGATGCCCAGCATATTGCAGGAGAGCTTGTAAGCAAATTCTATCTTGACAGGCCTATGCTTAATGCATTGGCATTGAATGTAAATAGTTCTATCATAACTGCAATAGCAAACGATATATCTTTTGATGATATTTTCGCAAGGCAGGTAGAGCATCTGGTTGATTATAAGGATGTTGTAATAGGATTGAGCACAAGCGGAAATTCTAGAAATATCATCAAGGCGCTCCAGGTTGCTAAAAACAAAGGTGCACTGGCAATTGGCTTTACTGGCATGAGCGGAGGTAAGTTAAAGGATTACGTCAATGTCTTGGTTAATATACCATCTGATTCTACACCTAGAATACAGGAAGCTCATATTCTGGCAGGGCATATTATTTGCGAATTGGTTGAAAGAGAACTCTTTGGCAGGAGATAAATATGCAAAGGGCGGTCTTTCTTGACAGGGATGGGGTAATAAACGATGAGGTTGATGTGCTACGCAGGATAGAAGACCTAAAAATAATTGATAATGTTGACAAGGCAATTAAGCTTCTAAATGAACTTGGTTTTAAGGTTATAGTTGTAACTAACCAGCCTGGTGTTGCCAAAGGAGAATTCAGCGAAGATGATGTTAAAAAAATAAATGAAGATATAAGAAAACGGCTGGAAAAAAAAGGCGCAAGACTAGATGCAATATATTATTGCCCGCACCACCCTGAGAAGGGATTTCCTGATGAGAATCCTAAATATAAGATAGTATGTGAATGCAGAAAACCGAAGATAGGAATGCTTATTCAAGCAAAAAAGGATTTTGATATTGATCTTAGCTCTTCTTTCATGATAGGTGACAGGACGGTTGATGTAAAGACCGGCATGGATGCTGGCTGTAAAACTGTTCTTGTAAAGACTGGTCGTGCTGGTGAAGACGATAAGTATAACGTCACTCCAGATTATATCTGCGGCAATCTTCTTGATGCTGCTGAGCTGATTAAAACTCTGGTAGCAGAACAAATGAAATGTATTATTCTTGTTGGCGGCCGAGGTGAGCGGCTTAGACCGTTAACTGACAAGGTGCCTAAGCCGATGCTTCTGATAGATGGTAAACCAATACTGCAGCGGCAGATAGAATTACTACGGAAAACTGGAATCAGAGACATAATAATTTGTGGTCATTATCTGTTTGATGTGATTAAAAAATATTTTAACAATGGGGTGAATTTTGGTGTTAACATAGACTACTGCTATGAAGAATCGCCTTTAGGCACAGGCGGGGCAATAAAGAATGCTGAGAAGTTTTTGGATAATACTTTTCTTGTTCTTTACGGCGATGAGATGATTGATATGGATATCAAAAAATTCATAGAGTTCCATAAAAGCAATGGTGCAGAAATAACACTTTTGCTGCACGAAACTGATCATCCGCAAGACAGTGACCTTGTTTCCATTGATGTAAAGGGAAAGGTACTGAAACTGCACAAGAGACCTAATATAGCTATACCATCGAAACTGTCCAAGTCTTCTATTTATGTTATTGAGCCTTCTGCGCTAAGAAGTATGCCTAGCGGCAGATTCGATCTTGACAAGGATTTTATTTTTAAATATATTGAAAAGGGTAATGTTTATGGCTATGTGACAAAGGAGTTTATAAAAGATATAGGTACGCCAGAGAGATTGAAAATGGTTGATGAAAAGATAAGGGCTGAAAGCATAGGTAAGTTAAGAGAAAAGGCTAGGGCTATAAGAAAGCATATAATAAAAATGTCTGCAGAGGCAGGCTCTGGCCATCCTGGCGGATCATTATCTTGTGCAGATATAATAGCAACTCTATATTTCAGAAAGATGAGATATGATCCAAGAAAGCCAAAATGGAAAAACAGGGACAGGTTTGTTCTTTCCAAAGGCCATGCTGCTCCTGCCCTATACGCTGCTTTAGCTGTGGCTGGCTTCTTTCCTGTAAATGAATTAAAAAATTTTAGAAGAATTGACAGCATATTGCAGGGGCATCCCAGTGTAATAACACCTGGTGTTGAGATATGCTCAGGCTCGCTGGGCCAAGGTCTTTCTGTTGGAAATGGCATGGCACTTGCAGCTAAGCTTGATAAAATGGATTATCATGTTTATGTTCTGATTGGTGACGGGGAAAGCCAGGAAGGCCAGATATGGGAGGCTGCAATGACTGCTGCTCATTATAAACTTGATAACCTGACTGCTATACTTGATCGGAATGGACTACAGATAGATGGCAAGACTGAGGATATAATGGGTTTGGAACCACTGGCTGACAAGTGGAGGGCATTTGGCTGGGAAGTTTTTGAAATTGATGGCCATAACTTTGAGGAATTAATAAAGGCGCTGGATAAAAAAACTGAAAAGCCGAAAATGATAATCGCTAATACAATAAAGGGCAAGGGCGTTTCTTTCATGGAGCATAATGTTGATTTTCATGGAAAAGCGCCAACGCAGGAAGAGGCTGAAAAGGCATTACAGGAGCTGGGTATTGAATAGGTGTTCTGATGAAGATTGCATTAGGTGCTGACCATAAGGGATACGAATTAAAGAACCATATTGCTGAATATCTAAGAACTCTTGGTCATGAGATAAAGGATTTTGGTACTTATAGCAACCGTTCTTGTGATTATCCTGTTTTTGCAAGAAGGGTTTCGCGCGGTGTTTCATGTGGTAGATATGATAGGGGGGTTCTTGCATGCCAAACTGGTATCGGAATGTCTATGGCTGGTAAAATAATCCGTGGTGCAAGAGCTGCATTGTGCTTTGATAACCACGATGCTGAGATGAGCAGGAAGCATAATGACAGCAATATAATTGTTTTCTCTGCCGGTAAAACAGATTATCATGCAGCTAAGAGCATGCTTGAGGTTTGGCTTAATACTGAATTTGAGGGCGGAAGACATATGAGAAGGGTTTTGGAGATGGATGGTCTGTATACTATGGTTGGTGTATCTTTGCTTTCAAAGAACAGCGAAGAGATGAAAACAGATCTGTTAGCTGAGAAGATAAAGAGCTTTGAGGCTTGCGGGGTAGATGAGATCCATTTTGATGTTATAGATGGCAAATACAATGATGGTGAAAATAATTGGGATTATCAGGGACCCCTTGTTATAAAAGATCTCAGGAAGGTAAGTGAACTTCCTTTCATGGCTCATCTTATGACAGAGGATCCTATAAAATATGTAAAAGCCTTTGGTGATGCTGGTTGTGATGTAGTTGTTTTTCATGCTGAGGCTTACAGAAACATGCCTGAATTTATAGAAAAAACAATAGAAGAAATAAATTCTTGCGGGATGCAGGCTGGTATAGCAATAGAACCTGATACTCCGGTTAACTTAGTGTTTCCTTATCTTGATAGTCTGGACAGGGTTCTTGTAATGACTGTAAATACTGGCTTTGCTGGACAAGGATTTATTGACAAGACTGATAAGATAAGGGATCTTGCCAAAATGAGAGATAAATATGAATTCTGGATTGCTGTTGATGGCGGAATTAATAAAGACACAGCTGCATTATGCAGGAAGGCTGGTGCTAACATGCTTTATGCTGCGAGCTATATACAGAAAAGCGAAAATCCTAAAGCTGCTATAGAATTGCTGAGGGGATAAATAATATGAGATGTTTACGGGATGCTTACGGTGATACACTTGTTAAAATTGGCGGGGATAAACGCATAGTTGTGCTTGATGCAGACCTTTCGAAAAGCACAAAAACATGCAAGTTTGCTGAGAAGTATCCTGAGCGTTTCTTTAATTTTGGTGTTTGTGAGCAGGATATGATGGGTACTGCAGCTGGATTTGCTTCCTGCGGAAAGATACCCTTTGTTTCTACTTTTGCAATATTTGCAAGTGGCAGGGCATGGGAACAGGTTAGGAATACTATTGCATATTCTAATCTTAATGTAAGGATAGTTGCAACTCACTGCGGGCTAAACGTTGGTGAGGATGGGGCTTCTCACCAGTGCATAGAAGATATTGCGCTTATGAGGGCTATAGGCAATATGAGGGTGGTTGCTCCTGCAGATGCAATAGAAACTGAAAAAGCCATAATAGCTTCTCTGGATGAAGGCGGCCCTTTTTATTTCAGGCTGCCTAGATCAAAGGTTCCTGTTCTTTTTGACGAGAATTATAATTTTAAATTATACAAAGGGGAAATAATGAGGGATGGCAGCGATATTTATATTATAGCTTGCGGCATAATGGTTAATGAGGCTATGAAGGCTGCTGAAATTCTAAAGGAAAGGGGCATTGATGCAGGGGTTATTAACATGCATACTATAAAGCCTATTGACAAGGAGTGTATTGTAAAGGCTGCGAAAAAAACTGGCAGGATTGTCACCTGTGAAGACCATAGTATTTTTGGCGGCCTTGGTTCTGCTGTTGCTGAGGTTCTTTCTAGCAATTATCCCACAAAGATGAGGATAATAGGAATGGAGGGGTTTGGCGAATCTGGTCCTGCAAATGAATTGTTTAGGAAATACGGCCTTGATAGTAATGGCATAGCTAACGAAATTGAGAAGATGAGGTGATGGTATGAAGATATTTATTGACAGCGCAAAAATATGGGAAATAGAGAAGTTTGCTTTTCTGATAGATGGGGTTACGACTAATCCTTCATTGTTAAAGGCGGCATTGGATGAAGGCATGGATATGGAGGAATATATAAGAAATATATGCAGAGTTGCTGGGAAGGGAAAACCTGTCAGCCTTGAGGTCATAAGCCTGGATGCAAAGAACATGATAAGAGAGGGTGAGCTTCTTTACAATAAATTCAATTTTGCTGGTAATGTTGTTGTTAAGATTCCAATAAGCTCATCGACAGAAGGAGAAAATCATTTTGAAGGGCTTACTGCTATAAAGAGTTTAAGCCAGAAAGGCATACCTGTTAATGCAACGCTTGCAATGACGCCTGAGCAGGCTTTTCTTGCTGCCAAGATGGGTGCTAAATTCGTTTCGCCGTTTGCAGGCAGGATAGATGATTTTATAAGAAAGAATGTTGGCATGGGTTTTGGCAAGGGTGATTATTTTCCTGCAGAGGGTATAAGCAAGGCTGGTTCTATAGTCAGTGATAATGGTATATTCAGTGGTGTAGACCTTGTAAGGAAAACTGTGAACATATTTAAGAATTATAATATAAAATGCGAGGTCATAGCTGCATCTCTTAGGAATGCAAGGCAGGCAAGGGAAGTTGCAGAAGCAGGCGCTCATATTTCCACAATACCTTTTAATGTTTTGATTGATATGATAAACCATCCCAAGACTGTTGAGGGTATAATCAAGTTTTCAGAGGATGTTGTTGAAGAATACAGGAAGCTTTTCAGGTGAGAAATAAATGAAAAGTAAACTTCGTTTACTTAATTCCTTGGAGAACAAAGTTCTCCGAGGTCTCAGAAAGCATAGCTTTCTGAAGATCAGAAACGTGGGGTTTCTAAAATGAGATGCCCTTTGCAACCATGGACGAACTGTATAACGATGCAAAGCATCGTCAGTTTGTTTTGTGCATCTCAATTCGAAACAGAAAGTTATGAGGTGTTTTGAAAATGTCAATCGGGATTGACTTTCCAAAACAAAAATATACAGATGTATATTGGGTGTTTTGAAAATGAACATACTTGTAACAGGGGGTGCTGGTTTTATAGGCAGCAATGTGGTTGAGGCGCTTGTGAGATTAGGGCATGAGGTAGTTGTACTTGATAACTTTTCTCTTGGTTCGATGGACAATCTTGCTTCTGTAAAAGACAAGATAACTGTAATAAAAGGTGATATAAGAGATGAAAAAACTGTAATGAATGCCACGAAAGGTGTGGAATATATATTCAACGAAGCTGCTGCGTCTTCTTCACCTATGTTCATGACAGATTTAAGGAATTCCGTTGCTGTTAACATCGATGGCTTTATAAATGTACTGAACGCAGCGAGAAAGAATGATGCTGCTGTTGTCTATGCTTCCACATCTTCTATGTATGGCAATAATCCGCCGCCGCTGAGGGAGGACATGAAGGTAGTATCTCCTAACTTTTATGCTGCCACGAAGGTTGCAGGAGAGGACCTTGCAAGGGTATTTTTCGAGCAGTATGGCACTGTTACTATCGGCTTAAGGTATATGAGCGTTTATGGCCCCCGTGAGAGGTCCAAGGGCATTTTTGCAAATATGGTTTCACAATTCTTGTGGGCGATGCAGAAAAACGAACAGCCTGTTATTTACGGCGACGGTAAACAGACTCGGGACTTTGTTTTTGTCAAGGATGTGGTAAGTGCGCATTTATTGGCGATGAAGCTCAAAAAAGCAGGGGAGATATTCAATGTTGGAACTGGCAAGGCAACCAGCCTTAACCAGCTTGTAGATATTTTAAATAAGGTGCTTGGCAAAAACATAAAGGCCAAATATATAGAAATGCCTGTAAAGAATTACATAAATACACAGCTTGCTGACATAACAAAGGCGCGCAAAATGCTTGGTTATGAGCCTAAGTATAATTTAGAAGATGGGGTAAAAATTATTTTAAGTTCTTGCTAATTTTTTAATTAAATTTTATTTCTCCAGTACTCTAGTATATCAATAAGGGTTTTTTCGATCGGGACTTTGGTTCTCCAGCCAAGTTTTTTTATTTTTGTGCTGTCGCCCAAGAAGATGGGATCGTCCATTATACGAATTTTTTGTGGGTCTTGCTGAAGCTTGATTTCTTTTTTGGATAATGAAATTAATTTATCTAAAATTTCTTTTACGATATACCTTTTACCGGAACATACATTATAAACTTCATTAAAGTCTCCTTTGTCTTTCAACAG
>CAIKBN010000043.1 GCA_903825675.1 uncultured archaeon | reverse complement strand
GGAAAATATAACACATATCAAGAGTGCATAGCATCTTGTTTGGGAGATTGCAGGGGAAATTTTCAAGGCAGCAGCTGCGGACAAAACCCTAATGCAGACTGCATAGATTCTTTTAAGGAAACCTGCCAAGAAAGTTGCACGCAAGAATATCTTCCATGTTCCAAAGAATATGAATTCTGCGCGCAAATAACTTACGAGAATAATTCACAATGCATTTTAGATCCCAATAATGCCGGTAAATGTTTATTGGATGACAAATCATTTAAATATTGCTCAAGCCAGATTATTGACCAAGGGAATTCAGATTACTGCATCAAGAATGCTTATTTCTGCAAAAGCGGGTCTGATGAATATGCCGGCTACCCTGACTGCCAGGACCCTAATACTATGGATGTAAATTGCTCTGTTTTCAACGATAAAAACAGCTGCGAAAGCGCAGGAAGCTTAAAAATTGAATGCGTATGGGATGGCAAAATATGTTCGCGAAATTATTCTGCATCATTTCTCTGGGGAGGCAACAATCCAACTGCAGAAAAATGCCAAAAACCTTATGAGCCAGCTCCGGGTGGCGCATATTGTTCAGGCAGCGGCGCTTCCTGTGGAGACGTATGTCCTGAAACTGACAAATGCCCGACTTCCTCTCCCTGCCCTGAGTGTCCATGTGATAGAATGAATTATAATGTTGAATTTCCTATTCCCAATAAAAGTTATCCAGGAATAGCATCATACTGCTTGCTTTCATTCCAATCGAATGGTTCAACAATAGGGCCTGGATGTATTAAAGGTGAAAATTGTTCAGGCGGAATATGTATAGGTGAAAATACTGATGGGACAACCTGCACAGATGATTCTGGATGTGCTCCTAAAGTTTGCAGATATAATCATTGCGTGATGCCAAGCAATGCAGGTAATGGAAATTATAGCATACGAGAACAGACAATTTCTGGCAATCTGATGGGAGGCCCTGAATGCAGGGGATATTCTTATAACGATGACCCATTAACATTTTATTGCGAAGATGTTTATTACGATGAAACTGGCCAGGCAAAAGATTGGAGATATGATCCGAACATAGAAAGAAATCAGACTCCGCTGGGTGGAGATTATGTTTGCTATAGCTCAGGTGAAATACCAATAGGCCAGACAGTTGATGATGCCAAAGGCTCGGCTGGCGAATTAGAGCTGTATTTAGATAATATTAAAAACAAAGATATACCGCCAGTGCTTGACCAAATTATAAAAGCAGGGAAGGCGCAAGAAACAAGCCCGGTACAGAATTACTGCAAATGTAATGCGCAGCTTGAAAATGGCAATTCTGTCTGCATACCCGATTGCAAAGGTTCAGGCATATATGTGCAGGATCCCGATACTTTCTCGTGTCCTGCTGGAGACAATTTCACCAATCCTGATCCAGATACCGGCCAACCGACTAAAGATTCGGTATGTAGTCATCCTGCCACATGCGCCTCTACCACATGCAGTAATCTTAACAAAACAACCTGCCCCACTCCGACTAACCCTGTTAACAAATGTGTTACCGGCTCTTATCCTTGCGGCGACACGACATGTTATTACTATGGAAGTAATACGTGCACCAGTGGGTATTCTTCTTGTACCGTTTCAGGGTGCAGTTGCACTCCTACGCTTTATACCAGCTGCAGTGGCCCATGCCCAAAACAATCACCATATACATGCTCCCCTAGCACCCCTGATTCATCTGGCACTACATGTAACACAACTTATTCGTGTTCTAGCGGAACTCTATCTGGATCAGACTGTATAGGTGAATTGACAAAGACTACTAATTGTCACTGCTTGCCTGCAGAATGCAAAGGCCAGCCATGCATACAAATGATTGACTACTTATCGCAAATTTGGAATTCTTATAAACAATTTAAAGAGGATTATATAGATTTTGATGCATATATGCTTAAAGAACCCAGAAGTGATATTTTGAAAGAATTAACATATTCAAGACAGGCAACGGACGACTGCAGCTATACAACTAAAGCTTACCAAGCGGAGACCAGGGTCCTAGATTGCACTACAGCAAAGCATCAATTAATCAGCCCTATAGTTGGAAATAAAATAACAAAAGATTATCTGTCTGTTCTTACCCACAGCAACCAGATAGATTTAGGCAGTCTGACAACTTTAGATAATTATTGCTATGGGAAAAATTTAGGCCAAGTTGTAGTCCCTTCAAAAGATCTGGATTTAACAGACAACTGGTTCTGCTGTGATAAATTCATTAGAGATAAATAACACACAGAGCAATTATATCCAATATAACGGCTTATAGAAAAAAATAAAATTAAATAAAAAATCATACAGATCG
>CAIKBN010000042.1 GCA_903825675.1 uncultured archaeon | reverse complement strand
GACCAAGAAAAAAAGGCTAGGGTGTACAATGTCCAGAGAACCCTTGGAGACCAGATGCTTTTTGATGCTGTGTATAATTTTCAATTTTACGACAAAGAAAAAGGCTCCTCGGTGAAATTTGGTACCTATATGGAGGATTATATGAAGGAACACGGAAAAAGTTTAAAGGGCACTTCTCTTTATGAAAGACCTGTAGAAACTGCATATGATCTGTTATCTGGATATATAGCTCCTGAAGATTTCGTAGATGAACTTTTTTCTAATTAAATAATGAAATCCCCGCCATTAACCGTTTTTAAATTCATTCTAGAATATACTTATCCATACAGCCCCGTGGTGTAGTGGTCAAGCATAAGGGCCTTTGGCAGCCAAACAAACAAAGGCTGAAGAGAGCCCTGGACATCGGTTCGAATCCGATCGGGGCTATATTTAAGGAGATTGTATGAAAACATCTTCAAGGTATTCTCTTGTTGTAGAAAAAAATGGAAAAGTGATATTTAAATCAAAAGAACAAAAACTTCTGCCATTGGTTAAATGCATAAAGGAGCTCGACATATCTGGCGCAAAGGTTTTTGACAAGATTGTTGGTGTTGCAGCTGCAAGGCTTTTAGCATATGCTGGCGTAAAAGAAGTACATGCAGGAATTGCAAGCAAGAAAGCAGCAGAAATTTTTAAAAACAATGGCATCAAAATTAATGCCACTGAAATAGTAGATCATATTTTATCAGACACAGGCAATATATGCAAATTTGAAAAATTAAGCATGAAATTCAGAAGCAATGAAAAGTTCTTCAAAGAGCTTGTGAGGATGTTTGAATTATGATATCAGTTCTCCGTCTTGGCCACAGATTAGGCAGGGATGATAGAATAAGCACGCACTGCGGCTTAGTTAGCCGCGCACTCGGCGCCTCAGAAATCATTTACAGCGGCGATAAAGATGACAAGCTGATAGAAGGATTAAAAAGCGTGACAAAACGCTGGGGCGGTCCTTTCAAAATAACCTATGAAAAAAACTGGAGAAAAATAATCAAGAAGTATAAGAAAAAGCATTTTGTAATTGTCCATCTTACCATGTACGGCCTTTCGGTCAATAAAGAAATCAAAAAGCTCAGAAGAAAAAAGAATCTGCTTATAATTATAGGCAGTGAGAAGGTGCCTGGCGAGGTCTATCAGCTAGCAGACTATAATATAGCAGTAACCAGCCAGCCACACAGCGAAGTAGCTGCATTAGCAGTTTTCCTGCACGAATATTTCTGTGGTAAAAATAAGAAATTCAAGAAAGCAAAAATAAGAATCATGCCGCAAGCTAGGGGCAAGAAGGTTGTTGAATCATCTCGCAAGTAGCACAACCCTGCTGTCGCTCTTCTCATCTTTTACTCTATATTTACTGCTCTTTTCAATAACCTTGGAAAAATCCACAATCTCGTTGTGCCTTGGCATTGCTTCATAAGGCAGGCGCTCAACAGAACCGCCAACAGGCATAAAGGCCTTGACTTCAACAAAGCTTGGCCCTGCTTCTTCTATCAATTCCGCGTATTCTTCAGGATTAATCATGTTCAGCCCTTTCGCTAAAGTCAAGCGAATAACAGACCTTTCAAAATCTTTCAGCATAGCTAATGACTCTTGAATTCTTTTCCATCCATCCTTTATAATAGGTTTGCATGTCTTTTTGTATAAATCCTCGTTAGGTGCAGCCAGTGTTATGTACATATTAGTTGGCTGGTGCTTTTTGAGTTTTTTAATCATTTCAGGAACTGTGCCATTGCTTACTAAGAAAGCGGTCATGTCCCTGCTCTTTATTTCATCTATTAGTTCCGCCAGTTTTGGATAAAGGCACGGCTCGCCAACAAGAGAGATAGCAACCTGATTAGGCTTCATAGCCTCTGTTAGTTTCTGCTTATCGCACTTGCCGCCCCAGAAACCCTGCAGTATTTTTATCTGCTCTGCTATTGCTTGGTCGAGAATTTCTTTTGGTTTATCCGCAGGTCCTTTCCATTTGCCAGTAAATTTAGCAGTTCTCCAGCAAAAAAGGCAGTTATGAGTGCATGAGAAAACAGCAGGGCTCATTTGTATGCATTTATGTGACTTAATGCCATAAAATTTCTGCTTGTAGCAATATCTGCTAGACGCACCTTGTGCGTCATTTCGGGTTTTGCCTCGTATAGCCTCTCTTGTCCACTCGCATATCTTGATAGCGCTATGTTTGTTCTTACCGACAAAGCGATAACCGATTCTTTCAAGTTCTTTTATCCTGTTCATAGCTATTAAAATCTATACAAATTATTTTAAAGTATGTCGTTTAAACAAAAACTATCTGAAAAAACAGGAATCGACAAAAAACTGTTACCTTCTTCCTACCAGATAATAGGAGACGTTCTTCTACTAAAATTCATGAAAATAAAATCAATTAAGCAGAAAAAGAGAGTAGCTTCAGCTATAATGAAACTTCTGCCGTATATAAAAACCGTCTGTGAGATAATTAAGGTGGAAAAAGAATTCAGGGTACCTAAGATCAGAAAACTGGCAGGCAACGGAACAATAACAATTCATAAAGAGCACGGCATTCTCTATAAGCTTGATGTTTCAAAAATCATGTTCTCCAAAGGCAATCTTAACGAGAGACAAAGACTAATCAATAAAATAAAGCCCGGCGAGATTATAATCGACATGTTCGCTGGCATAGGCTATTTCTCGCTTGGGCTTGCTAAGTTCAGCAAAGCCAAGAAAATCATGGCAATAGAGAAAAATCCAGTTGCCTTTAACTATTTGAAAAAGAATATCAAACTAAACAAAATAAAAAATATTGAGCCTATCCTAGATGATAATAGAGAGATCACTGAAAAACTAAAGGAAAAAGCTGACAGGATAATCATGGGATACTTCGAAACAAAAAGACGCACCTCTGGTGCGTCAGTCAGTTCTACAAATAAGTTTTTGCCTTATGCAATAGTTATGCTGAAGAAACGTGGCACTATCCATTTCCACAACACCTACAAAGAAAGCGAGCTATGGATCAAGCCGATTAGCGAAATAGATAAACTGAAAAAAATACTTTCCTTTAATTACAAAATCCTCGAAAAGAAAAAGGTCAAGAGCATTGCTCCAAGGACATGGCATGTTGTTCTAGATATTGAAATAAATAATATGGTCTAGACTTTTGCTTTAGCAAAAGGGTAGGTATATGGAAACGAAAGAATTCTACGACAAAACTGCAGAAAAATACGACAGCCGGCATACCAACTATATGCTCAGTTATATGAGAAAGGCGGAAGAAGAACTAATAAAGAAGTATGTGTTTGGTAAGACGCTTGACATCGGCTGCGGAACTGGACATCATCTTAATTTAGTTAATGCAATCGGCCTGGATGTTTCTTTACCTATGCTCAATGAAGCAAAAAATAAGAACTGCACAAAACTTGTGCAAGGCAGCGCAGAAGATCTTCCTTTTCCAGATAAAAGTTTTGATACAATCCTATGTATATTCACTGTCCTAAATCTATGTGACATCAACAAAGCTGTAAATGAAATGAAAAGAGTGCTTAAAACTGACGGTAGGATTATTATTTCAGTTACATCTGTATGGGAAAGGGGAAACAAAATGCTGAAAAAGAAGCTTTTCAGAAATCCTCAGCCATGCAGAAAAAAGATGCGCATAGAAGGCTTTCGCCTGAATTTTCATGCCTTCACAAAAGAAGAATTCATAAGTTTGTTCAGAGACTTCAAAAAAGAATATTTCAAAGGCATATTTATTGTCCAGAACCCATGGTGGGGATGGCACAGAGAATTCTCAAAATGGGAAAAGATAAAGCTAAGAGCAGATAAATTTCAGTTCCTAAACAGCGCAGCAAGAGTATACCTCGCTGTTTTCAGAAAAACTCAATAAAACTAGCGCAATATAGCTGCTATCGCTCTACCGAATGCGCTGGCAGCGCCTGGCCCATCTGCTGTTATTATCTTGCCATCTATTTCTACTGAACTAGCTGTGTACATCGCACCCTTTGCCTTGAGATTGCTCCCTTCGCTCGGATAGCATGTTGCCTTCTTGCCTTTCAGAATTCCTGCATTAGCAAGCGTTGATGGCGCTATGCATATCGCAGCTACAATCTTGCCCTTGTTGAAAGCCTCTTTTACCAGCGACTGCACCTTTGCATCATTGAAATAAACTGAAGAACCTGAACCACCTATAAGCACAACTGCACCATACTCGCTAACTGAAATATCGTTTATTGTCATATCAGGACTTGTTGTCCCGCCAAGCATTCCTTTCGCAGTATCAGTTGTCTTGCTTGCTATCTTTGTCTCTACGCCAGCTCTTTCCAATTCTTCCTTTGTGTCAAACAACTCCTCATCCCTGAAGTTGTTAGGCGCTATAATAAGCACAGCTTTTTTCATTTTCAAAACACCTAATATACTTCGTATATTGTAGTTTCGAAAAATCATCTTCGGATGACATTTCCGAAAACTGTGGTTTTGGAAAGTCAATATTGATTGACATTTTCAAAACACCTCATAAATCTCTGTTTCCTTAGAGAGCATAGCTCTCTGAGATCTCAGTAAGCTTTGCTTACTGAAGATGAATTGAGATGCTTCATAAAATATGCGGCATATCATGCTATCACATAAAAAGCTTGTATAAAAAAGTTCATAAAACTTTTACAAGACTAAAAAATCAATCCTCGTCTTCCATATCCTTGGCCCATATGGAAGAACCTTGGTAACCTCAAGGAACTTGATTTTTCGTTTTAGTTTCTTTGCCGCCACCAAAACTGTCTTCTTTTTTTCCTTAATTTTATCTTCTTCAGTAAAGCAGTAGAAATGGCATATACCATTTTTTTTCAGGCATTTTATTGCTTCTTCTAAGTATTCGCTTGAAGTCTCAGGCAATGGCATTAGCACTCGGTCGCATAAACCATAAAACTTCTCAGCCTTTTTCTTAACATCCCCTAGTATAGCTTCAGTATTTTCTAGCTTATTCAATCTTATGTTCTCTTTGAAGTATTCAACAGCATCAGGATTTATCTCTATGCCAATAACCTTCTTTGGT
This sequence comes from uncultured archaeon, assembly GCA_903825675.1. Classification (GTDB taxonomy): domain Archaea; phylum Aenigmatarchaeota; class Aenigmatarchaeia; order GW2011-AR5; family GW2011-AR5; genus CAIKBN01. The sequence goes on along the minus strand of CAIKBN010000042.1, from coordinate 3,486 downwards.
TTCGCCTTCTTCGCAACCACTATTGCAAAAGGCCCAACACCAGCAAAAAATACAGCTATCGTCTCTTTTTCATTTGCAAGTTCAGCTATCCTAAGCCTCTCAGAACCCTCGCGCGGCGAGAAATAAACCTTTCTTGGGTCTAAAATAAATCTGCAGCCTGATTCAACATGCACGACCTCAGTATCTCTTTTCCCCTTAATTATTTTCAGCTCCATTGTGCGGTAAATGCCTTTCCTCGGAGACCTCTTAGCAAGAACAGTCTTAACATTCTTATGCTGCTTCATAAGTGCAGTTGCAATAAGCTTCTGCTTTTTCTTTAGCTCAGGCGGTATCTCTATTATCGCTAAAGCCTTATCGCGGTCGCCAATTATATCGAAAGAAGAAGGAACTAAAGCAAGTTCTTTCTTGGTTAATTTCTTTTTCAGCAAATCTTTGAGTGTCATGATAAAGTCTTGAAAATTAGTGCTTAAATAATATTCTGATATTAGATTCTAAGTGATTCGAAATGGCAGAAGGAAATTTTTATAATACAGTAACAATGTTAAAAGAGGCGGAAAGATACAGAACAACCAATAAATTTCTAGATATGCTTTATTCTGAACTGAACAGATCCAAAAGACTTATGCTTACAGGCCTTGGGGCAAGATTAACAGCAGTAACCTCTTCGCTTACAGAAGAGCTCTGGGGAGTTGATATTAATCAAGGCTCTATAGACAGGGCAGTAGAGCTTACCAAAAGCTGGAATGAATGCAAAGATAAGGAACCCTTCAGAACAGAAGCTATTTTTATGGAGAGCAAGGGCTTAAAGCCTAATTTTGAAAATTATCAGTTCTATCTTAAGGGTAATATACCGTCAGGCTTGGATAATTCCTTTGACGGTGAGCTGGCATCTGAACTCTTCCTGCATCTCGATGGCGCAAAAATTCTAGATATATTGAAAGAGGCTCATTGCAGACTAAAACCAGATGGTAAATTTATTTTCACCTTTTATCCTTCTGGCTACAAAAACTCTCTTGATGCTGAATTCCGCAAACTATGTTCAGATTACGGCATAGATGGAACCGACTTTATTAAGTGCGATGAAATATCTGGAGATAGCCGTACTATTAAAGTCGGAAAAATAGCAAATATCTTGAAAAGAAGACATGATCTTTACGAAAAGCATAGAGAAAGTTATTGGCTAGATCTTGCAGCTATCAGGGCTTTTTCTGAAGAGTATATTCAAAAGTTATGCAAAGATTCTGGCTTCAAAAAATATCGCGAAGAAGATGTTACTGGCGGAGGCATGTTTCATTTTGCACATAGATTAGCTTATGTTATGGTAAAGTGATTATTCATAACTAGAATAAATTATATTCCCCTTACAACACCCTCTTCGTACAATATTGGGTAAACCGTTTCCTCGTAAGGAAGGCTTACATTATTTATTTCAGCCATATCAGTCAACGTGTTCATCTTTATCATTTTCTGCGAAATCGTATAGAGTATATCATCCATGTAAAGCGATCTCCTTATCTGCGACTGATAGTCACTGTAATACTCAGTTTCGTTTTCTGTCTGGTTTGAATGCGTTACTTTACCCTTTAGCACAAAGCCGTTCTCAAGGTCTAAGCTAAATACATAAGCACCATTCCAAGCATTCCACTTATCTCCTTCCACAAGGCTTACAGGTATGACTAGAAGGTTCTTTTCTTTACTAAACAGGAATGCCTTGTGGTCATTTAATGCCTCTGAACTCGTGCCTCTATCGCCGATCATGTACTTTGAGACTTCTGTAGGGTTTTGAACATCAGTAACGTCAAATAGCGACAGCTTCATGCCTTGCATCCTGCCTTCTTCTGTCGCATCCCTTCCTAAACCTATGACATGATTTTCATCATAAGGATGAAGATAATCTGAAACCCCTGGTATCTTTAGATAGCCAAGAACCTTAGGATTTGCAGGATCACTTAGATCTATCACATATAACGGGTCAATCTGCCTGAAGGTCACCATATATCCCTTGTTGCCGATAAACCTTGCTGAGTATATCCGCTCGCCTTTGGCAAGGTCTTCCAGCTTGCCGACAACATTTAGGTCGCCATCAAGCACATAAACATGGTTCATTGAGTTGGCTGAACCAGAGGCGGACGTTGTTGTTGCTATCCTGAAATAGCCAGTGTACTCGTCCATTGAGAACTGGTTAAGTGCATTGCCAGCTACAGAACCCTGAGCCTTGTATTCTACCTTTCCGTTGTTAATAGATATTTTATGTATAATCGTCTTTTCCATTTCTTTGGATATCTCCTCCTGTATCACAACCATCTTTTCCTGTATATTTGTCTCTAAATCCTTTCTTTCTTCGTCACTCAATGAATTAATGTAGTTTTGCACAACGCTTGAGATCTCCTGCATTTTTGAAGAAGAGCTGATATTGTAACCCATGATCTCATTTAACCTAACCTTGACATCAAGGGGAACCAAAGGCAATAATGCCTCGTTAACAATCCTGTCAATAAAGTCATACTCGCTGAGCCATTTCGTATAAGTCACATATATGTTGTTTAGTGAGACGTATATGTTCTGCGTTGTTCCCATAACATATACCTCGCCTGTTGGCTCTTCTTCGTCGTTATTCGTATTTACAGCCATTATGGTTGTAAATCTTTTCGAGTAATCTGGAACATCAAAATAATATACATCAGGGCAGTTGCATACAGACTTCGCCTCACCACCTGAGGCTATCATAGGAACTGTTATTTCACCGCCCATGTATATAGGCTGGTTCATTATGACATAAACATAATCCCCTATCATTCGTGAATCATAATAGCTGCCATTCACAGATAAATCCCTTTTTAAAATAGGGTTTGACCTGTCTGAGACGTCATAAACTTTGATAAAGCTGTTTTGTGAATAAGGATAGTAATACATTGTCTTATAATAAGGTCCACCATAGCCGCCCTCGCTACCAAAAACAACAAGCTTGTTGCCATTTATGAAGATATTGCTTGCAGTTCCGTTTAATTCTATCTCAGACAAAATTTTTGCATTCTCAGCAGGATAGGCATCAACTATAACAACCTTGTTTCCAGAAACCGTGTATATGTATTTACCGTCATTCTTCACAATATCTGCTTCATCAACGCCTTCTACCTGTATATTAGTCGCGGAATAATCAGTAGAGCCGCCTTCAGTTTTAGGAGCACCCTCGCCACCAACAGCCTGTTGAGTTGCAGATTCAGTGCGCATAGCCCCTGTAGCAATATCCAAACCCCCGCCATAATATGGCGTCTCTGAACTCTTTATGAAACTCTTAAGCTCATCGCATGATGCAAATTTCTTTACCTGGTCAGTCTTGATGATAGCAGTTCCTGGGTAGTGCACAAATATGAATGATATGCCTATGATTACCAGAGCAGCCAAAATAAAGCCCTTGTCAAATGCTGAAAACACCATAATTATTACTTATCATCAGCTTATATATACCCTTTTGTTTCTTAGGGT
>CAIKBN010000041.1 GCA_903825675.1 uncultured archaeon | reverse complement strand
TGCAGTCATCCTCCTTTGGTTCTAAAGCAAGGCATGGCACCAGGGACACAGGGTCAAAGACCATGGTGTCTTTTGCATCTGTATAGTATGCATGCCCATACCACGGTACTTTCGGCAGTTGTAGCTCCTCCCGCGAGAGCATGCACTTGCAGGAGCGTATCGAATAAACAGATTCATCAAGGCCGAGCAGCCTCAGCCGCTCCAGCAGCTTATCTGGAATTGTAATTGCCATATATCTCACCTTTCAGCCGCCCGGCTTCGCTTTAAGTATGCCATTTAAAAACATTATAAAGACGATGAATTTAATAACGCATAAACAACAGGTGAAGGTTAAATGGTTCAGTTGAAATGCGAGACGTGCGGAAAGCTTTTTTACAGCAAAAAGAAGAAAGCTGGCAGCTTTTGCTCTGATGTCTGTTGCGAAAAGCACATGGCATCATGATCAAAAAGGCAGTTTATTTTTTCCTTTCCTCATCGCAGTGCGGGCATCTTATGAACTGGTAGCGGGCCTTGAAGCCGCAGTTAGCGCAAACAACTTCAGCAGTGGTGATATTTTCCGGCAAATTATCCTTTCTGTCATAATGTTTTAATAATCTTTTTCTCTGGTTTTCATTAAATGCCTTTTGAGATACTCCCATAATCAATTCCTTTAATATAAATTTTTAAGAAGCTTTATTCTGCCGGACCGAAAAACTTCCTTACCTCAACCTCAGGTCTGCTAGTCACCACGAAGTTCCATGAGCGCGGAAATATCCTGCTGTAGTTGCTCCAGGTGAAGCGCTCGTCTGCAAACACTATAACCCCGCGGTCGCTCTCAGATCTTATGCAGCGTCCTGCTGATTGTATGACCTTTATCATTGCAGGATATGTGTAACCATATGCTATGCCCTTGCCGAACCTCTCCTCGTAGTAATCTATCAGCGCCTTTACAGACAGATTAAGCTTCTCCAGCGGCAAGCCGACTATTATTACACCGTTCAGCAGGTTTCCAGGCAGGTCTATGCCCTCACTGAAAGAGCCTCCCATCACGCCAAACAGCAAAGCCCCCTTGTCTGCATGTTGTTTCATCTCTTCCATTATCATGTCGCGCTCCTCCTTTGTCATCTTGCTGTTTTCAAGTATCACATGCTTTCCTATCGCAGGCCTTGCCATTTCGTAGATAGTGTCCCTTATCTCATAGCTTGGAAAGAATACAGCAGCATTGCCTTTTATTGCCTCAGCACAAAGCCTTACAGTAGCAGCTATCCTTGCAAAATTCTCAGGCGTGCGCTCTGTATATTTTGTAGTTATGCCTTTTACTATGATATTCTTTCTGTTGTGCCTGGGAAAAGGCGAAGGATATGATTTCATCATGGTCCTTTTTTCATCCATGCCAAGAAGGTCGCGGTGCATTTCCATTGGTGACAGCGTGCCTGACATTAGTATGGTTGAGTGCGACGCGCCAATAACAGCTTTTGATATGAGCGAAGGGTCAAGGCAGTTGTACTTCAGTACAATATGATCCCTGCCCCTGATGCGCACCCTTGACAATATCCTTGCATAGCCAGTGTCACTGCCTTTCCATGCATCTAGAAATCCGGCAATTCTTTCAATTGAGGAGTTTTTCTTCTCCTTGAGCACGACCTCAGCAGCACTGTGCATTTTATCTGTCATCGCCTTGTAGCCAGCAAGCATATCAACGAACTCGTCCATGGCAACAACAGCCTCGTAGCCAGCGAACAGGTGTTTTTTAGCCATGTCCTTTATAGCATCGTTGATGCATTTTATGTAAGCCTCAACCTCAGGCTCCCCGGCATCAGCAGCCTCGTTCTTCGCGATATCGCAGGCATAGGTTGATATGCGCGAAGACATGTATGAGCGCAGCCTGGGCGCAAGATTGTGAGCCTCGTCAACAATTATTATCGTGTTGTCAAGAACCTTGCCCATCCTTCTCAGGAATTTCTCGCCCATGCCAAAGAGATGAAAATAGTCGCCTACCACCACAACCGAATGCTTAGCAGCTTCCATGAGCATCTCGTATGCGCAGTACTTGTCAGCCACAATGCCCACCGCCTCCTGTACGCTCATTATAGAGTTCAGTTTTTCCAGTCTTGCAGCACGCTCGGTTTCAAGATCCTTCCTGTAAAAGTTCCTGTAATATTCGCACTTCTTGTCCTTTATCATGGAACTGCAGAAATTATTGAACATCGATGCATCAAATATCTCCACGCCCTGCGAGCACAGGTGCCTTTTTCCAACTATGTCAACAGCAGAAAACTCGCAGCCAGCCTCGCGTATCATCTGCATGGTACTGACAGCCATCCTGTGCTGGCTCAGCCGCGAGGTAAGAAACAACACATGCCTTTTGTTGTTTACCGCATGCTCAATTGCCGGAAAAAGCGCGGCAACTGTTTTGCCCAGTCCAGTTGGTGCATCAGCAACAATATGGCTGCGGTTTTCCAGCGCGTTCCGCACATCAGCTATCATCTCAGCCTGCGAAGCCCGCACCTGCGGGTATGGAAACACCATTCGCATATATTGCACAAAAGGATTTTTAAGTGTCGCGGGTAAGCCTTATCGAGTAGATAATATTTATTCAGCTAGGTCAGTATTTAGCGGTTTTTCTCGTCTTAATATATTTTCTTCTGAAGATGTGGTTACTATAGTGAGATTCCCCTTTTTATAGAATCTTATGCCGCATTTTTCCATGACCTTTACCGGGTTTTTTCTTATCAGATCTTGGTATTGTATTATTTCAGGATCTGCTGTTATTATTCTTTCTGCATTACTGAATTCGCAGATAGGTTTGCTGCCAATCAGTTCCCTTTTGTAAAATTGCTGCTCCACTAAATCAGATTTGCAGCAGGAGATATCAGCTCCTAGGTCTTTCAAAAAAGCATCCAGTTCCTTTATTTTTGGATTAAAGCCAAATTTTACCAGCTTCTCAAGATCATAGCTCCATGTGCATTTGTTTAATGCGCCTTCACCCTCTATCACATCATTCATAAAGTCATAAGAAAAAATCATAAAACTGTTTCCGCAGTCTAAGGAACAGGTATATCTGTGCTTTTCATCAAAATTATTTGGACAGTCGCCCTCTTTCTGGAGAACATCTATAACAATAAATGTTGTATTCTCTAATCTATAAGCTTTTATTTTCCTTCCCATGTATTCCATATGTATGCCTTGCACCATACCATATCCAAAATCTTTTTAAAACCTCGTTCGGGAAGGGGAAATGAAAAAAACTTTAAGAACTTTTCAGTAATAGTAAAAGTGATAAAATGGTTGAAACAAAACTGTATAATACAGAAGCTGAGCATAGAAAATCGCTTAAAGATGAAGTTGGTTTTGCTCGAGCATACTGTTTATTAGGCGGTGCAGATTGGTATCCAGTATTAGTTGATGAGCTTCCTTCATGTGCCGGTGAAGTGCATGATTATATAAGGAGGAAAGCAAAACAAGACCTTCCAGCAACCCAGTTCTTAGGTAAAGAAGATTCTTCTGTAATAGGAGGAAGTCTAGGATACAGAGGAAAATTGTTTGAAATTGTTTATAAAAAAACAGATTCTTCAATAAGTTTAGGGGCACTAACTCGCGCTGATGCAGAAAGGGCTGACGTTGTTTTAACATGGCATTCAGATCCTGTTAGTGAAATATTGCCTATTCCTGAGGGTTCAGCTATAGTTAATTACACAATTGCGATTCAAACACAAAAATTTTTAAATCATAATTTTGGAAATAAGCAAAGCTACGTGATTGTATATTCACCAAAGTTTGACCAGTGCTATTGGATAAGAGCAAATAAAATATCCGAGTCTACCGTCTTTTAAAGTCTCATTCTACAATCTCGTCACGTTCGTTTCTACAGTGCCTAGCATGATGTGCGGGTAAGCTTTAGCAGAAGGCAGTTAAGATATAAAAAGATTTAGAATATAGAGGTCTAATATGTCCAATATCAGAGTTAATTTTAAGAAGGGTAGCGATTTTTTTAAACTAGAAATCTATGCAGATGGAGAAATTTATAAACCTGTTAGATCAGGCACTGTTCCGAAATTAGGCAAGAGATATATATGCGGCCAGCCCCTTGAAAAAAAAGACGGGGACAGGGTTATTTCTGTAGAGTATGAACATGGTTCTACTAAAATTAACAATTATCCGGTATTTTTAGGTTGTGGCACAGAGGTACTGATTACCAAGGCACCAACAGGTGAGCCAGATATAGTGTACTGTTGCGGCATGCCGCTTTGCGAGAAGGTTCCAAGGCCCCTGCCATCTTCAGACTAAGATTAGAACTAACCAAAAAAATTTCTATTATCTCCATTCAGCCCAGTAAGACTCTTTAACTTTAGAAACTGCTTTGAGAGACAAAGCAGGCCCATTAAAGTTGCTCTTTTGATATAACCTTCTTTGACAAGGGTTTCAATCATTTCTTCAAAGCTTCCGGCATCTTCCATTGTAACACCCTGATGATAACCATACCCAAAAGCTTCTTAAAACTTTTCATAAAGCGCGTTAATGACCAGAAATAAATCATACGAAATAAGCTGCCTTTATTTTTCGTGCGCCATCATCCAGCGGCTCGTCATAGCTCCTGAATTTTCCTGCAGCAAATGCAAGGGGAATCACATGAAATGCAGGAGCAGCATCAGCATCATAAGTAGCCCTGAAACAGATAACCTCGAAGGTGCCATCCTTTTTTGGAAATATGTTTACAAGTTCCTGGATGTCTCGGGTGTCAACATTAAGATAAACAGCCAGATCCCTTAGTTTATCAGGCACAGCAATCCTAGAATAAAAATATCCTGTTGACTTCTTTTCGCCTTTTTTAAACCCAAGCTCCTCAAGCCTTTTACAGAACTCCATCACCATAACAATCTGAATATACCATAGAACAAACCCATTTAAACCTTCCGGCAAGAGCGCGTGAAGTAACCCTGATCAGAAAGGCAAGGTTGTAAAAAAGCTTTTTAAGCCTTTGTGATATCATAAGGCAATGATACATGAAAAGTACATAGACCAAATAAAAGATGCATGATGTTTTAATTATTAAGTGAAAACCCCTTTTTTAATAAGCCATGCAAATACTGGAAAAGGCTTTTAAGCATTTCTAATATGATTTTGCCAGGTAGATTTGAATGCCAATAAAAGATTATCTAAAAAAATTAAAGGAATCTTTAACAGATATAGAACCGCTTGGCCAATCCAGTCATTTTCCCCCATATATTATTTTGCCTGTTGAAGAAGAGCTTATGTTAGGTGGAAAGTATGTTAGAAGAGTTCCTGATGACTATCCTTCAGGTTTCGGTGAGGAGCTTGGTCTTAGAAGCTTGAGGAATGCTGTTACATGTTCGTATAATAATGCCAAATTAAGAGCAGGCATTACTACCCTCCACATAAAGTGTTTGGGAAGTGAAAAAAATTTGAAATCCGCTGTTTTACTCAATATGAATAATGTGATATTTTCTACTGTAAAAGTGGATGGTGAAAAAGGTCCTAAAGCAGGCGAAGCAGTTGATGTGGCTTATGTGATGTTGCACGAAAATGGCGTAATTTCAGCTTTGTATGGAACTGCTGATTCAATTGCAGTAGGAGTAAATAGCTGGTATCCCGTCGGGATGAAAGGATTCGGCGGTCTTCCTTATCCAACAAAAAGAGAGGATGCAGTTTCTGCAATGGAAACAGTAGTAAGAATGGGGACAGGTCGATTGTATAGTTCAACATCCAGTATAATTCCAGATCTGGTAATGTTAGCTGCTGAAACCTACAGAGACGTTTCTAAAGAATAGGAAGGTGAATTAAATGTACACGAAGGCAGATGACTGGGTTAAATTTCCATTAATTCCTGCAGTAATTACATTTTTAGGCCCGGGTATCGGATTATGCAGAGGCCTAAATGGGGAGAATACGCCATTGGCTTATAAAAACATCGTAACTGGTTGCATGGGTTGGGCTGATAAAAAATACCCGGAAAAACACGATTATCCGGTTTCCATAGGCATTGCCTGTGCTGTGATCTTTGGAACACTGACATCAGCGCCATCCTGGCTGGTGGCCAGAGGCAGTAGATTGCTTTATGATGCGCCTAAAGCCATCCAGGCAGGAAAGAACATGCTCAGGGAATAAAGAAATGCGGGAGTAAGCCTGACCAGCAGGCAGTTTAATTGTTAGGAAAAGGTTAAATGCCCCGAGCCGAAGGCCGAGCACAGCAGAACCGCAGTTCAAGGAGCGGAGAAGTTTAGTTTAGGACGCCAAGAAGATTAATTTAAAAAAATAATAAAAAATAAATTATTTTGAAGTTCCTGAAAACCACAGACTAAAGTCTGTGGTAACAAAAGGGATTTCATGTTTAATCAGAGAACAATTTTTTCAAAAGTGGAATCATCAAAATCACTGTTATGACAAGATACCAATACCACTCAAATCCTAAAACTAAATTTCTAAATCCTGTCCAAACTGTTACCAAAAAAAGTGTAGCAAAAAACACAGTTAATTTCAGAAGTGAGATATCATACCACTTCATTTTCTTGGCATAATTTTCAATCAATTTGGTGAAATTCATATTATTGCCTCCTTCATTATTATTTAAGATAACCCTATTTATAAATCTATATCTCCATAAAGTCCTAAAATAAATTGAGTTTAACTAGCCGCTTTATCTACTTTTCTTCGCTTTTTGGGGTTTTTGGGATGTTAAGTCTACATATACATCAAAAGCCCTTTTTACCAGAGATCAGGAAAAGTTTAAATGAACTGATGGTAAAAACTGATTTTAGACAAAAAAATATATTAGTTATTCATCCACCACAATATTACGCCGGTGACTAGAAGAAACACCCCGCCTGCTAATGTGAACATATCAGGAGCAGTAAATGTGACCAGAATTCCTATAAAGGCAGAAACCATGCCAAGATGTTTGTTGCGTTTTATTTTAACTATTTTCATAATTGCCTTCCCACGCAAACCCTTAAAAAATAATATTACACCCCAGGCTTCCTGTTATTTTCTGTTCGTTCCACAACCGCCTTTATGCGCCTATTAGCTGCGTTATCTTCCCATACCTTGATTTTATTATAACATTTATCGCAGAATTGCATACTGCGGCTGTCTAAAAATGCTTTTTGAGCTGTTGCATCGTCATATGGATATTGAGCTACGTACATTAAACAATCAATAGATGAATCTAGAGGGTGCTCTAAGTCAAAAGCAGACAGATGCCCCAGTTCATGTGCTGCTATTTTTTTGCCATATCTTATAAATTCTCTTTTGTTTTCCATTCCAAGATAAGGCGAATACGTTGACAGAAATGCAACCCTTCCGCTTCCCCATCCAGGTGAATCTGTCATTATCCTGTGCGGCATAACCGCCAGCATATCACCTGAATCATATATACCTTCTAAACGCCTTTGTATCAGACTAAGTAACCAGAGAGGCAATCCCTCCGGCTTTAAAGGAGGATCGAATTCTATCTTTTCTACCTTCTCCTTTACGCCGCAGTATTCAAAAACACCTCCAAAAGGCTTGATTGCTTCTTGCGTTAGTTTATCCAGTAAACCAGCGTCATAATTATAATTGATCCTAACTACAAACAATTGTCTTTGGTTCATGACGGGTATAATGAGGTTAAAGTATTAAAACTAATTTCACTTAACCGCTGTTAAGAGAAGTCGCCGAAAAAAAAGTTTAAATATTCTTTTGCATTCTTAATGATAATGACCTTTAAGGGGTATTATAGTTCAAGAGTAGCAGGCTACTTGCTGGATGTTCCATTAGATTATCTTACGAAAGAAATAAGTAAAGCCATGAAAAAAAGTGGCGACCCGGATATTGAACTAAAAACACTAAAAAAAATATTACTTCAAGAAATACCTTTTCTCAGGCTGCAATTAGCGGATGATACACAATACCCTGTCTTAAATGAAAGTAATGCACATGAAATAGTACAGGAATTAATGTTCCAGCACTGTCTCGATTTTTCTGAACAAGAGCATAAAGACGGGCTTTATTTCAGGGTTGTAGGCAAAGATGAAATTATATGCGCATGTCAAATATATCCGATCCGAGCTTTAGGGTCGCCAAGTGTGGCGAGACTAGAAAGGAATATAAAATAGAAAAATTATCATATAGGTTGGCAACTAAATTTATACTCTCCATTTACAGGAGTATAAAATAAGATATGGGTTGGAAATAGCCTACCTTTTATCCTTTTCATTAAACCAAATACATATCTAGGATCATTTGACCAATGATATTTTCAGTCTATAGTTCTATTTGTAAGTCGCACAGGAAATTTTCTTCCAACCAAATTACCTAGTTCCTCTGGAGTATAAAATGTTTCTCCAAGCTCTGCGCGTGATGGTTTACGAGAAAACATCTCAGTACCAAGACCAAACATTTCAATTCACCTTTGCCCATATCATAATAGAAAAGTTTTTAAACCCCCATTTTTACAGAGGCCGAGCAATTACTAATCAATTACACAGGTAATTGCGGAGCGTTTGGTTTCGGGCGACGCGAGGTTTATAAATTTAATCATTAATTTAAATTTAAGGTGAATGAATTGGTCAATCATTATGAAACAATCGTCAGTTCAGCAAATGCAATCATAAGAGAGGCTAGAAGAGAATTAGAAGCATATTGTGAAAAAGGTACAAGAAGATTGTTGGGTTATGGTCATAAAGAATTAGATTTAGGATCTAAACAAGGCAGATTCTTTGAGGATTTGTTTGCTATTAAAGATGGAAAATTAGTGCAAACCAAAACCAGTAGAGGAGCTACTATGTCAGCAACAGAACTTGATGATACATCGAAGATAAGATGGCGTGAATATCGAACAATAGAACTCAAACATGTTGCAGAAAGAATAGATGATGCTTTGAAACAATATGAAAATTCAGCCACTTTAGAAGGAGAAGGCACCATAAAAGGTAGAGAACATATAATCATGGGTGCCGGTAAAATGCCTGTAACAGTCTTCACTATAAGAAGGGATAATGGCACTGTTTATCGCGGACTTCTGGATGATCATGTATCATCACCTAAGGTAGGAGATCGCGTTAAAGTACATCCAAAATACGAACAAGCTAAAACTCAACTACCATCTAAAGATAGCACTAAAGAAGTCCCTGAAGAAGTATGGTTAAAGCGTTTAGAAGTTCTAAAAAAGTAAATCTAATTATTATTTTTTTCCATCATTCTGTTGAACTAGCTGCTTCATCTACTTTTCTTAGCTTACACCCACGGCTTAATATTATTCGTCGCCAGTTCAACGTCATCTCGCCTTGCCTATCAGAAGCTCCACTGCTTTTAGCATGTTTGTCAGAGTCGGATAATTATCACGAAAATAATAGCCATCAAGCTCAAGGTTTTTATATAGCCTTAATTCCAAATTTATGCAATTATCCTTAGAGGATGGTGTAACCCAGTCAGTGAGATAAATGATGTCTATTCTCGGTCTTCCAGCTTCTGAAAAAGCCTCATCCAAATAAGACCTCACCCTTGTTAATTCATTTGTTAAAGGATAAGCTATTAATAAATCATAATCATAGTATTGTTTTTTGGAACTGCCACCTATATCCGCAATTCTTGTTATAAAATCTAACTCATAACCTGCTACTATTAATTTGGCAGCATAATCATACTTGGTTTTATTATGATCCAAAAATAATATTGATTTTGTCATAGCTATGTGATATCTATAATCTTTTTAAGATTTTTTAATCGAAACTATAATCCGGGTTTTCTGTTATCTTTTGTTCTTTCAACAACAATTTTTA
>CAIKBN010000040.1 GCA_903825675.1 uncultured archaeon | reverse complement strand
ATGCCTTGTCAGGATCAACTGCTGGTAATTATACTCAAAGACCTGTAATTGCATGTCCGCCGCCTGATGAAAAATATGGACCTACAGTCTATATAACATCTTTCTATCTGCCTAGTGAAGATCCTGTAGCATTTATTCCTGATCCAAAGAATGCAGCAGATTATGCTGCAAGGATATTTGGAATGTATGATATAACAATGGCGGTAAAACTGAATCAAAACAGAACAAAAGTCAAAGAAGGTATACATGCTGATGACATAAAAGTAAGAAAGATAAAGGTGTAAAGAAATGCCATACGAAAAACCATTAGTAAGACCGCAAAAACTGGATACCAATGTTTCTGGGAAGACAGAAGGCGCTCTATTTGGTACAAGATATGGAATGCCTGGAATGTCAAGCATAATGGATGAAAAGCGCTCCCAAGTCAAGAATATGTTTGAGATAGAAGGTACCGTGCCATATATTATATCTGTTCATTATCCTTCTATAGTCACACCAGAGAGCGCAGAGGTTATTCGCAGGGCTACAAATAAAAAATATGTCAATGAACATATAGATGAAATTCTAGCAGATATAGCCAAAAGAGAAGCCATTAAACACCACTTTGAGGATTGTATATTTGACCGTATAAGAGATGACGCTGGTCCAGAAGCAGCCAGATTTGTTCATATTTTTTTGACCAGTGCTGATTCTTCAGAAACAGCTAAATATCTTATGTGTAGAGACGGACTAGATGAACTTATACCTAATCTTGAATATCTGAGAGATGCCTGCTTATTCTACGCAAAGGAGTGGACAAAATATATTACTACTCAATCTACACATGGTGCAGATGCTTTACCAGAGCACTTTGGAAGGAGATTGGCCACAGAGGCTCGTGCCCTTCAAGAGAACATAAATGAATTGTACAAAAACAGAAAGAAACACGTTGTAGGAAAACTGTCAGGTGCTACAGGAAATTATCATCCAATGGAATCAGTCGGCATAAACGGTCCTTTAATAGAGAAAGAATGTTGTGATAAATGGGATATCAGGCCTGCTAAGGCATCAGTGCAAGATCCTCAAAGAGAGCATCTTGCATATATAATTACTAGTCTGACTATAACTGCAAGCACTATTGCCAGCATTTTGAAATGGGTTAAATATAATAGAAATACTGCAAGAGGCGAATTGCGCGAGCCACCAGATGAAGGCATGGCTGGCTCTTCTGCTATGCCACAAAAGGATCCAAACACATTCATAGAAGAAAGGTGCGAAGGATTTTCAGATGATATGGTTGGTAATGCAGTTACTATTCTAAATGGTCTTATAAGAGAAGATGCAAGAACTTTAAGACCATCTGCAACAGATAGGAGAATTATACCTGAGGCATTTATAGCTGTAGATTATGGAGCTGCTCTGGCAGTAAATGTTCTAGAAAGAGTAGTACCACAACCTGACAAAATTAATGAAGGTCTACATAGATCATTTGACACAACGACATCAGAAAATATAAGATATCAACTTGGTATAAATGGAATGAAAGACAGGGAAGCCAGAAAATTATCAGGAGATCTAGCTAGGCAAGCTGTAATTACTAAAACACCTTATAGAGAAGTGCTAAAAGGAGATGCAAGACTTAGAGAATTTCTTTCAGAAGGAGAAATAGATAGATTTAGTAATCCTATAAACTATACAGGCAGATCAATGGCAATAATAGAAGAAGCATATGATGAATTATTTGGTAAGACAGATCCTATAGAGGATTAAGTTTATTTCTTCTCTTCTTTTATTTGCGCCCAGCCGCACTTGCCGCAATATTTTCGGTCCTTGTATACAGCAAGAAAGGTTCCTGAACCGCATCTCGGGCATGGCTCATTCTTTCTTTTTAGCTGATTATCCTTTATCTCGTAAAGCTTCCAGATCTGCACCTTGGTATGTTTTTTCTTGCTTTTCGGTCGTTCTTTTTGCGACTTCTTCTCTTTCTTTTTTTCCTCTTTTACTGCAGGAGCTGCTTCTACCGGAACTGGCTTAGCTCCCTTCGGCAATGCTGGCGCTACAGGCACTGCTAATGGCACTGCCTTCTTATCTTTCTCCTTGCCTCTTCTTGCTTCCTTTCCCTTTGCCATATCAATCCTTTTCCAAAAAGTCTTGACCCAAAATGGAGGCTTCCGCCTTCCACTATATGTTTAATTATTATTTCTTTTCCTCTTTAGGCGCTGGCGCTTCTTCCTTAGGCTTTGCACCTTTCTTAACTTTAACTACTTTGGAAAGATCTTGTGCTTTTTTCTCTTCCCATACAAAGACCTTTGCCTTTGATTTAGATACACCACCACCTGAAAATATATTCCTGATGTCTATAAACTCAATTTCTTTATTTAATTGCTTTGCCATCAAATGCTGCAGAGATGCACATGAGGGTGTAGCAGCACTGTCATGCTCTATATCTATGCTTAGTTCCTTTCTTTTTAGAAGCGGGTTATTTTTTTCGTTAACAATATTTATCTTCATAAAAATCAGCCTATACCCTTATCGCATATTTTCCTGGTGCAGTTATTCCAAGTTTTTTAGCAATATCTGATTCTACATCAAATATTACAACTATTCCCTGAAAAGTTGTTGTTAAGTCAGACGTCTTGCATACTGGGCATGAGTTCCCTATCACGATTCTCTTACAAGTTCTACAAGCTTTCTTTGCCATATCAATCCTTTTCCAAAAAGTCTTGACCCAAAATGGAGGCTTCCGCCTTCCACTGGATGTTTAATTATTTATTTCCTATCCGCTTTAGGTTTTTTATCATCCTTGGTTTTCTTTTTCTTATTCTTATCAATCCAATCCATAGCACCTAGACAAGGCTGTCGCATTGTAAGCGAGATCTTGCTCCTGCCTTTGCCAAGTGAAACGCCGACTACCCGCGCTCTTACAAGATCGCCTTCTTTTAATTTATAAGCAGTCTTCTTTCCTGTAAGAACTGCATTCTTTGCATCATACGAAAGTTTGTCATCCATTATCTGGCTTACATGGATCAGTGCATCTAGCGGACCTATCCTTGTAAATGCACCGAATTCAGTTATATCAACAACCTCTCCGATTAATATCTCATTAGGCTCTGGCCTAAAGATAAGTATCTTATATTCAACAGGGTAATGAACTGCACCATCCTCAGGCACTATCTTGCCTTCACCAATATTCATGACATCAGTAACTGCAAGAAAAACACCAATATCAGGGTTCATCCTTCCTTCGATAGTCTCCTGAAGGCTCTCTTTTACAGCCCTACTAAGCTCTAAATCAAACTTAGTCGGTAATACTCGAACCTCGTCCTTGACTGTCAGTATCTTAAACATGTTAGACCCCAACTATCGATATTTTGTTTTCAAAACACCCAAACAAATTGACGCAAATAAACTGACGCACTTCGTGCGTCGATTCAGGTTTGCGTCAATTCATTTCTGAATTGAGATGCTTTATAAAATATTTGGCAT
>CAIKBN010000039.1 GCA_903825675.1 uncultured archaeon | reverse complement strand
TCTTCTTCTCAATCTCATTTACAATTCTTAATACCGCATCTTTCTCTTCCAGCAGTTTATCCAGCTTTTTGCGTAACTCCTCAAACTCCACGTTAATGGTCGTGTATTCCACAAGAGCCTTCATGTTTATAGGACCAAGCTTATTTATTTCAACAACATAGCGCCTTACTCGCTCTTCTAACTCGCTTATCGCCAGGTCAAAGAACTGTGTAATCTCAGTATACTCGCCAACCTCCACCTTCAAATTATCAATATTAGCCTCTATCTTTGCTTTTTCGATCTTTAATTTACCAATACTGTTCTGTAGTATTATCTTCTCTTCATATATGTCATTCCTTCTCTTTTGAATCGCTCTTAGTTCATCATCGTATTTTGTTTTCGTCTCCTGCAATTCCTTTATATCCTCAGTCTCATCCCTTTCCTTTACCTCCATCTCCTTTAACTTAGCCTCAAGCCCCTTTATTTCTTTCTCCATCGCTTCATTCTCTTTTTTTATGTTGTCAGTCTCATCTAAGTAGCCGCCACCAAAGGCCTTTTCTGTTATCTTGTAAAACCCACCTATCATAGCACCAGATGGCTCTATCATATCCCCATCTAAAGTTACAACCCTGAAGCCCTTTATCTTTCTTGCAGCATCAATATCATCAACAACCAGGGTAGAACCAAGAACATAGCTAACAGCAGGATAATACTTCTTGTCGAATTTTATAAGTTCAATAGCATAGCCTATGAAACCCTTGTCGCAACTATTCTTTTTCCTGCTCTTTATAGTATCCAGAGGAAGAAATCTCGCGCGTCCTATCTTCTCCTCCTTAAGATATTTTATGCAGTCTGCGGCAATTCCCTCAGAAGAAACAACAATATCATCCTTGTGTCTGCCAATTGCAACCTCCAGTGCAGTCAAGTATTTCTTAGGTATTGTAACAAGGGAAGAAACCGTTCCATGTATATCCTCTTTTCTGAGGTCTAAAACAGACTTAACAGCACCACTCATTACTGAGCTAGAAATAATAGCATTTAGTCGTTGTATATCCCTTATATTGCTATCTATCCTGTCTTTCTTTCTGACTACATCTGTTTTTATTTTGTCAATCTCCCTGACAATCTCATAATCCCTGGTCTTTTTTATTAGCTCATCATCCTTGGTCTTGATTTCGCTTCCTATCTTTTCTGACAGTCTTTCTTTTTCTAGTAATTCCTTATCCAGCTGCTCAAACTTGCTTGTTCCCTCATCTATGTTCTTGTCAAGAACCTTCATCCTAGTTTCAGCTTCCTTCATCCTCTTGTGCAGTAGCGATGCTTTTGCTTTCTTTAGATTCTTGTTCAGTTCGACAAACCTTTCTGCATTCTCTTTTTCCTCCTTTAGTCTGCTAACAAGCCTCTGCTTTTCTGCAACAACTATCATGTTTTCCCTTACCCATAGCTCCACTCTTTCAAGCTCTCTTTGTGCTTTTTCCTTTTTTTCATCGAATTCACTTATGCCTGATACATCATTTATAACTCCTCTCCTCTCCAGCGGCGACATCTCAATAATCTTCGTGACATCCCCCTGCAATATAATATTATAACCCTCTGGCGAAAGGTTGGCATTAGCCAGCAGATCAAGTATCTTGCTCCTTGTAACCGTCTTGCCATTCAGCTTGTATATAGAAATGCCGCTTCTGCTGATTTTTCTTGTAACCTTTATTTCCTGCTCACCGCCTGGTATCTTGTTGTCACTGTTATCCAGATAGAGTGATACATCGCAGCTATCAGCAGGACCCCTGCTCTTGCTGCCATTGAAGATCAGATTCTGCAGTTTCAATGCCCTTATGCTCCTTGCAGAAGAAGTGCCAAGAACAAACATAAGTCCGTCAACAATATTGCTCTTTCCGCTGCCATTAGGCCCGCAAACCACATTAAAGCCCCTTGGAAACGGTACTGCAGTCTTGTTAGCAAAGGACTTGAAGCCCTGCATAGTTATTCTATCCAGCCTTACCATACTATCGACCTTTCTTCTCTTTCTTATTGTTGACCTCAATCAGTTTTTCATATATAGCATAATTGATAAACGCAGATACAGATGGATAATGGTATTTGTTCTCATCCTTACAAAGCAATTCCTTTATTTCCTTTAGAAGCTTATCAGCAACCCGAACAACTGCCATGAATTATTACCAAGTGTAACAAATAATTACTTTATGTTACATATTGTAACACTGGTATAAAAAGCTTTTTGCAGTTCAGTTCTCAGCACAAAGCACCTTTTCCAGGCAGAAGACCTTGTACAGGACAAACCAACCACGCTTTTTGTAGAAATCAAGCACCTTCTCATTATCCTCTTCAACGAAAACCGTCGGTCTGTTCATGCCCCTTGCCTTTAATCTCCCTTCTGCCTCGTCCATTAATTTGTTTGCTAAGCCACGGCCTCTATAATCAGGATGAACAGCAAGATGATAGACAAAAGAATTCCATGGGTCGTATATTATAAAAACAGTTCCTATTATATTTTCACCGTCTTCAGCAATTATGATAGATTCAGGGTCATGCTCTATCTTATTTTTGAGAATAGGTCTTTTGTCTAACGGCGCGTAATAAATTTTTGTGATCTTCAATAATTGCTCTAATTGAGGAAAATCCGCATCCTTATAGTTTCTTATGTGCATATCTATTCATCCAAGACCGACAGCCCTTGCTATTCCCTTCATATTATATTTTATCATTACCCTTGCAAGTTTAAGCAGGTTATTTCCTCTTGTAAACGCAACCAAATCCTCGCCAGAAAGAACATCAATTAGGTCATTTAATTGGCCGTCACTCATTTTTTCAAAAGCCTCCCTGACCTTTTCAACCCTTTGCAATTTCTCGCCACGCTCCTTCCACCATATCTTATTGTATTTTTCAAGAAACCTTGCAGAAAAATCATTAGCATCAATAGCCCTGGCAATAACATCACCAGCAATCCTGCCAGCTGATATGGACTCAGCTATGCCGCCGCCATGTATAGGATTAACCTGGTTTGCAGAATCGCCCACACATACCAGCCCATTGGCAACCATGTTCTTCATTAATCCGCCTACAGGAACACACCCGCCATTTACCTCAATTATGCTGCCATTGCGCAATTCATCGCAGCTCTCTATAAATGCATCCAGATACTGCTTAGCAGTTTTTCCGCTGCCTGGCACAATGCCAACACCAACATTAGCAATATCCTTGCCTTTTGGAAATATCCACACATAACCCCTTTTAGCTATATTATTCCCGAAATATAGCTCAATCCTTTTCGGGTTTTCTAATTTGATATTGCCCATCTCATACTGTAGTCCGCTATCAACTAAATTCAGTTTTTTGTTCGTTCGTAGTCCTGCTTTTCTTGCTATGAGAGATTCAGCACCATCAGCAGCAACAACTATCTTGCTTCTTATCTCCCTTTCCTCATCCATTATAGTTGCAGCAACACCCTTTACAAAACCATCTGATTTTATAACACCATGAACAAAGGCCTTTGTAAGAATATTGGCGCCTGCTCTTGCAGCATTATAAGCAAGCCATTTGTCAAATATCTTTCTCTCAAGAATATATCCCTCAGTGCCTTCAAATTTTATGTCTATTCTTTTCATATTAGGTGCATAAACAATCGCGCAGTTTATCTCCTGAGCTATGCATTTCTTGGGCAAATCCAGCTTAAGCCGCATAACAGCATTATGGCTCAGGCCTTCGCCGCACCGCTTTGGAACGCCGACTTCCTGATTCCTCTCAAGAACTAATACATCTAATCCCTGCTTGGCGCAAGCCTCAGCAGTCGAAGAGCCAGCAGGCCCTGCGCCAACAACAATTACATCATAGCTGTCTTTCAGTTGCATAATTACTCTAACCTCAAAGCACCCAAAGGACAAAACTTAACACAAATACCGCATTCTGTGCATTTCTCACTGCAGTTAAGCTCGCTGCTTATCTCCAGAGCATCAAACGGGCATACAGAAACGCAGCCACCGCACTTTAT
>CAIKBN010000038.1 GCA_903825675.1 uncultured archaeon | reverse complement strand
TATTGAGTGGTTAAGAAAAAATGATTCTGTGCAGAACAGGGTTTTTGAAGAACATGACTAACTTAGCAAGGTGAGATTATGGACGACGATTCAAGGCAAGACTTCTTCGAGAGCAAGAAAAGGAAAAAATACAGGCGAGTCTATAAGAAGGGCTTTAATAGAAGCGGCATAACCAAGAAATAGGCGAAATTCTATAATTAGAATTGAGATTGACTTTCCAAAACCACAGATTTCGGAAATGTCATCCGAGGATGACTTTTCGAAACTACAATATACGGAGTATATTAGATGTTTTGAAAATGAAATAATTAATAAGGTAATAATTATGATAGCATACGATGAGTTCGGTCCTGAAAAAGTTTTGAGTGTTTATGACTCAAGAACAGGCATGAAAGGCTTTGTTGTGATAGACAACACCACACTAGGCCCTGGAAAAGGCGGCATCAGAATGACGCCTACTGTAACAGCAGAGGAAGTATCAAGGCTTGCAAGGGCAATGACCTGGAAATGCGCTATTGCTGATCTGCCGTTCGGTGGTGCCAAATCCGGCATTGTTGCTGATCATAAACAATTAACAAAAGAGCAGAAGGAAAGGATCGTGAAAGCCTTTTCCAAGGCAATAAAGCCTGTTTGCCCTGAGCTCTATGTGGCTGGACCTGACATGAACATGGCAGAACAGGATATGCAATGGTTTGTTAGTGCTAACGGAAACAACAAAGCAGCAACAGGAAAACCAAAAGAATTAGGCGGTTTGCCGCACGAGCTTGGAAGCACAGGCTTTGGTGTTTATCATGCAACCAAAGTAGCAGCACCTTATGCAAAGCTGGATTTAAAAAATGCTACTGTTGCTATAGAAGGATTTGGCAATGTCGGCTGGTTCGTGGCAAAATTTCTTTCAGAAAGCAACTGCAAAATAATTGCAGTATCAGACAGCAAAGGAGCTATTTTTAATGACGACGGCATTGACTTCAATAAGCTAGATAAAATAAAAAAAGAAACTGGTTCAGTAATAAATTATAAGCCAAGCATGTGTGATTGCTGCAAAAGTGTACTTTCTGTCAGTGCCGATATACTTATAACAGCTGCTGTGCCAGATCTGATAGAAGCAAACGATATTAATAAACTTAAGTTCAAGCTCATTGTCGAAGGTAGCAACATACCGATGACTCATGAAACAGAGAAGCTTTGCCACAAAAAAGGAATTCTCGTAGTTCCGGATTTAGTTGCCAACGCAGGCGGTGTAATAAGCTCATACGTTGAATATATCGGAGGCAATGAAAAAACAATGTTCAAGCTCGTTGAAGAAAAAATCAGCAAGAATATAAAAATAGTTCTTGATAGAGCTAAAGAAATAAACTGCCTGCCTCGAAACTGCGCCCTAGAGATAGCAAAACAGAGGATAAGGAAAATTAGCAATGTTTGCGACAACTAGTTCCACTTATGCCTCGGATTCCTCGGTATTATTATCCATGCTATTATGTAAGCCAGGATTCCTGCTCCCCATCCGAACACGGCAATTACCCATAAAAGCCTGATTATCACAGGGTCAACACCAAGATATTCTGCAATGCCGCCGCATACTCCGCCAAGGATCTTGTCTTTTCCTGATCTGTACAGCCTTTTTACATTGCTACCTGAACTTTTGACAGTTCTTCTCATAACAGTCTTCACCTCTTTTCCTTTACAACAACAAGATAATTTTATTATAAGGATAATATATCCGATAAAAAGGATGAGCCAGAATATTTCAGAAAGATATCTGTCTATAAAAAAGACGGTTCTGTATAAAATATCAACCCCTATATAAATGCTCACAATACTTATAACGCGTGCAAATACCCAAAGGGTTATGGTTATGCCAATTGCCGAAAATATAGGATAAAAGGGTGTATATAGCCTTGAATAAAATCTGGAAAAATATGAGGTATATGAAAGGAAAAGGAATATCAGGAAAAACAAACCCATATTAACTGTAAAAAACACGCTTATACTTGATAAAAGGCTACTGCCTAAATTAAAGTTAATAAATTTCATTGCAACCAAGATAAGAGCAAGAACCAACAGACCAAACATACTAGAAATTAATGGACCAATAATACCAAAAGTCCTGTGGAACCAGCTACCCCATTCATTGCCTTCTTTTTCCATCTTTTTTCCAAAGCTCTCCATCTCTTCTGAAAAATCCTCTATTCTTTTGTAGAATTCGCTTTTTCTTCTAGCCTTTCTTTTGGCAGCTTTTCTTGGCATAACAATCTATTGGTTTGTCGACTTTAAAAACCCTCCAAAAAAATGATATTCATGCCCTACAAGTATTTCGACCATAAAGCAGACATAGGCATTGTTGGTATAGGCGAATCGCTGGAAGAAG
This sequence comes from uncultured archaeon, assembly GCA_903825675.1. Classification (GTDB taxonomy): domain Archaea; phylum Aenigmatarchaeota; class Aenigmatarchaeia; order GW2011-AR5; family GW2011-AR5; genus CAIKBN01. Next base: position 2,707 of record CAIKBN010000038.1, on the reverse strand, counting down.
CTTTTCAGGAAGCAGCCAAAGCCATGTTCAACGTCATGTTCGACATAAAAAAAGTTGATAAAGTAAAAAAAATAGAAGTCATCTGCGACGCAGCTAACGAAGAAGAGCTTTTAGTCGAATGGTTAAACCGCTTGTTAGCTGAAGCAGCCATAAATAACATGGTTTTCTCCGACTTCTCGGTAAAAATAAGAAACAACGCGCTTACAGGCACAGCCAGAGGCGAAGCAATCAACTTCAAGAAACATAGCGTCAAGCTAGAGGTCAAAGCAGCAACCTACTCGCAGTTAAAAATAACAAAAGAGGAAAATAAAGTCATCGCTCAGTGTGTTGTTGATGTCTAATTAAATACTTTTTATATAAATAAATTGTATGAGTCTGATTTATAGGTCAACCTTCCATACTATTACTAGAAATATAAATGATTTTGCAGATAAATGCAAAAGGCTTGAAATTGATTATGCTGAGATCAATCCAATAGTAGAACATGATCCAATTGGAGATCGTATTAACTACATAATTGATGTATCTGGTGTATCATCATATGGTAGAGAGGCAAGAATAGCAGTAGTTAAAAGGGATGTAAAGAATATCAATACAAAAAAAGAGGATGAATTAAGAAATCTATGCAAGCAGGGTATACTGAAAGAGGTATTAGAAATAGAAAAATATCTAGGAGAAAAAGGAATTAAATCTAAAATATCAGGCGTTAAATTAGAAAGATATTATTCATGTAGGCAAAACGAAAAGATAGATCTTTAGCAAATCTATAAAAATCTATATCCCTATCTTTAGTATTGTGATATTATATGGACCTAAATAAGCTCAAAAAAATAAAGGATTTCGAGTGGGAAATTCCGAAAAGCGGAGAAATGCGCGTACCTGGAAGAATATTTGCAAGCGAAAAGCTCATCCGCGAGATGGATGACAAGGTCTGGGAGCAGACTTCTAATGTTGCATGCCTTCCTGGCATACAGAAAGCCTCGCTTGCGATGCCTGATGCTCACTGGGGATATGGTTTTCCGATTGGCGGTGTGGCTGCATTTGACCCTGATGAAGGTGGTGTAGTTTCAGTCGGCGGAGTAGGTTTTGATGTTAACTGCGGCGTAACTACGTTAAAAACAAATCTTTCACTAAATGATGTTAAGCCCAAAATAAAACAAGTGGTAGAAGCACTCTTCCAGATTGTTCCTGCTGGTTTGGGAAGGCGCGGTGAAATCTCTCTATCGCGCTCGCAGATAAATGAATTGCTGATAGAAGGCGCACCTTGGGTTGTTAAACAAGGTTACGGAACCAAAGAAGACCTAGATTATATAGAAGAAAACGGCAGAGTTGATAACGCTAAGCCTGAAAACGTTAGTGACCTTGCTATAAAAAGAGAGACGAACCAAGTAGGCACTCTTGGAAGCGGTAATCATTATCTTGAAGTGCAGTATATTGACCAAATATATGATGAAGCGATTGCAAAAAAATTCGGTTTAGAGATGAACCAAATTCTTGTTTCTATTCACTGCGGCTCGCGCGCACTTGGACACCAGATATGCACAGACTATCTCAAAACCCTGGCTGATGCATCGCGAAAATATAACATACCAATCCGCGAGCGCGAGCTTGTCTGCGCACCAATAAACTCTCCAGAAGGCCAGAAATATTTCTCAGCTGTCAACTGTGCAATAAACTACGCCTTCGCCAACCGCCAGGTGATCTGCCATCTTACGAGAAATGCCTTCAAGAAGGTATTTCCTGGCTCAGATCTTCCACTGCTCTATAATATCGGCCACAACACTGTTAAGATAGAGCAGCATATTCTTGATGGGAAAACAAAAAAGCTCTATGTACATAGAAAAGGTGCAACCCGTGCCTTTGGCCCGAATAGAAAAGAACTACCCAAACCATATCAGGGAGTTGGCCAACCAGTAATAATAGGCGGAACCATGGGAACATCTTCCTACATTCTTGTCGGAACCGAGTATGGCGATGAGAAATCCTTCTCATCAGTCTGCCATGGCGCAGGCAGAACAATGTCAAGGATCCAGGCCATGAAAACCTGGCGGGGCGATCGATTAGTCCATGAACTTGCAGCAAAGGGAATAATAATTAAGGCTCATTCCTTTCCAGGCCTGGCTGAAGAAGCACCTGGCGCATACAAGCCAGTTGAAGATGTAGTAGACTCAGTTCATAATGCCGGCCTTGCAAAAAAAGTAGTCAGAATGCTGCCTCTTGGATGCATAAAAGGATGAAATGTAAATAGGGAAGATAAATATGAAACCGACAAAATACTATGAAAATTATCCTTATTGGATGATAATTCTTTCAAATCTTCTATCGCTTGCAATTTACTTTCTTGGGGCAATTATTATATACCGATTCGGGCTTATCTGGCTACTTATTTATTTGTTATATATCATATGGCTGGAATTAAGACTCTTAAAAGGAAGTTGTGCCAACTGTTATTATTATGGCAAGTATTGTGCTTTTGGTAAGGGTAAACTAAGTTGTTTATTTTTCAGTAAAGGTAATTCTAAAAAATTTATTCATAAACAAATCACATGGAAGGATATTATTTCGGATTTTATGGTTTTTATAATCCCACTAATAATAGGTATTATAGTACTGATAATGGATTTTAGTTGGCTATTTTTGGCGCTTGTAGTTTTATTGGCCCTATTAGGGTTTGTTGGCAATGCGATAATCCGAGGTGCTTGGGCAT
>CAIKBN010000037.1 GCA_903825675.1 uncultured archaeon | reverse complement strand
TCTGCAAATTCAGTAATAACATACAAGACTTCTGTAACTATATCATACAATTCAAGTGCATAGCTAAGGCTCGTGAAATTCTATTTTGCGGATATTATGGTGGACATAGACACTTCACAGCCCTATGAATGGACCTTTGATCCAAGAGATTATATGCCTGGGGAATATTCAATAAAGGTTGTTGCAGAAGACATAGACGGAAATAACGCATCCGATGATATTAAGGTTATCATTGAAGGGAAAAACTGTGGAGATGGCATTTGTGATTATGAATATAATGAGTCATGTCTTGACTGCCCTAAGGACTGCTCGTGCAATAATGGAACCTGCGAAACACAAAGTCCGTCTGCAGATAAGTTTGGCTGTGTTTCCTAGTATTTTAGCTTTAAGTTTCTTTTGTTACCGCTAAACACAACTTTCTCTATGTTATATGTGCCGTATTTTGGAGCTTCTGTTGAACCTTCCCAGGCACCCTCTGCAAGTATTCCCTTGTCGAGCCATTCAAAGAGCCATTCATCTGCATAGGCGGGGTCTTCTTCAGGAAATCCTGTTCCCATCTGGACAAGCCACTGTTCATTTAATTTTTCATGCGCTCCTATCGGCGGGGAGATTATTATTGGCAATCCCAACGCAGTGTAGAAGCAAAGCTCGCTTGGCTTTGTCCACAGTATGTCTGTAGAATGAATAAGCTCATTGAATTTTTCAAGATGGCTTTTTTTGTCAAGCTCGCATAGAATGTTGATATATTTACCCAGCTCGTGGCTGAGATGCAGTTCGCTTACAATGTTTCTAAAATATTGTGCAACTTCAAGCCTTGTGCCTGCAATAAGATTTATTCTTATTTTGTGGGACCTGATTTTATTTCTCAGGCTCTTCAGAATCTGCCCTCCAACCTCCTTCTGGGCTCCTGCGCCACCTACGCAAAACATAACAGTGAGAGGATGGGAGCTTTCTGTTTTGTAATATTTGCCAAGATTTTTTTTGATTGTTTCCTTGTATCTCATGATGTATATTCTTTTTGGGTCAAGGTTAGGAAGCCTGTCACCCAGATCCCTTTTTAGTATTTCCATATTTCTGCCGGTATTTTCCTTTGGCAGGGGAAATCCTGTGAAAAAAACATTTTCCCTGGGAACGCCGTATTCAACAAGCCTTTTTGCGCTGTGTTCTGTTGGTGAAAGATAAAATATTTTGTCTATTTTTGGAAATTCAGGCACCCATATCCTGTTGATGTCCGTGTCTGTAACAACGCAATAGACATCCTTCATTCCTGCATGGGCAGCGGCAAGTGCAGGTGCAAAAAATGTGCTTATTACAGGAAGGTCCTTTTTCAGCGTGTAGTCGACAACGCTCCTCACAAAATTATTTCTTATGAACCTGTGCATAAACATAGAACCGATATTTGGCTTTGACAGGTCACGAAATGGATAATATGGCGAAATTGCCTGGAACCTGTCATAAATTTTCCAGAAAATTCTCAGAAATGGCCTCGAGCTGAAGCTCGACAGCCCTTCATAATACATCTGAAATCTCCGCCACTGCTTTTTTTCCTTTTCTGTTACAATCTTGTCGCTATTGGCAGTTATTATCCTTTCGTAGGCGATATCTTTTAGAGGATAAGCAGCCCTTTGATGCCCATAGCCCATGTCAACAGAGATTACCCATGCCTGCCTCTTAGTCATAACATCCCAGAATTTTATTTTGTATATAAATCTTACCGCAATTTTTAT
>CAIKBN010000036.1 GCA_903825675.1 uncultured archaeon | reverse complement strand
TGGGCAAGATCTATGTCTACCCGCTCTGGTTTTTCCTTTGATACGAATTCATCCCTTCCATACTGAACAATGGTAAAATTAGTTAGATGTTTGGCAGCATCAAGTTCACTGTATCTTCTCCCTTTCATAAACTGAATCATATATACATTCAAACCTGCACCGGCAGCGCGAAGCCCTAGCCCAAGGGCGGCAGTTGTCTTGCCTTTTCCTGGACCTGTATAAACATGAACAAAGCCTTTTTCTAACGCCATAATTCCCTTCTTTAATTAGCTAGGTTGTTATATTTCTTTCTTTTATTCATATCTTATGCAATATGGAAAGGTTTATGTTTGTTAATTTTATTCCAGTCCGCATGCAACTCGAACTAAATGAACAACAAAAAATGATTAGAAACATGGTAAAAGAATTCGCAGAGAAAGAAGTAGCACCCATAGCTGCAGAACTTGACAAAAAAGGGGAGTATCCGACAAAAACACTTGAAAAAATGGCAAAACTTGGACTTTTAGGTATTATTATTCCGCAGGAATATGGCGGAGCTGGTCTCGATACAATTAGTTATGCGACAGTTGTAGAAGAGATATCACGCAAATGCGCATCAACCGGTGTTATAACTTCAGTTCACAACTCTCTGGCCGCTTGGCCTATAATTAAATATGGTACAGATCCACAGAAGAAAAAATATCTACCAATTCTAGCAAGGGGGGAAAAAATAGGTGCTTTTGCTGGTACTGAGGCAAATGCCGGCTCAGATTTAGGGGCAATGCAGACCACTGCACATCTAAAGGGAAATAAATACATAATTAATGGAAGTAAAACTTTTATCACAAGCGGGCCTAAGGCAGGCATCATAATCGTCTTTGCTGTAACAGATAAAGCCGCTGGACCAAAGGGTCTAAGCGCATTTATCGTTGAAAGCAGTATGAAAGGCTACAAAGTTGGAAGTATATTTGAGAAATTAGGCATTAATGCATCGCTTACTTCAGAACTCATTTTTGAAGATATGGAAGTCCCAAAAGAAAATCTTCTGGGAGCCGAAGGCGATGGATTCAAGATAGCCTTAGCTACTTTAGATGGTGGAAGAATAGGTATTGCTTCCCAAGCAGTTGGTATAGCGCAGGCAGCCCTTGATGAGAGTATCAACTATGCAAAACAGCGCCAACAGTTCGGCAAACCAATAGCAAGTTTCCAAGCAATACAATGGATGATAGCCGACATGGCGACACGCATAGAAGCAGCAAGATATCTAGTCTACAACGCAGCTTATAAGAAAGACAAGGGCGAGCGATTTAGTAAAGAAGCGGCGATGGCAAAACTGTTTGCATCAGAAACTGCAATGGATGCTGTGATTAAGGCAGTTCAGATCCATGGTGGATATGGTTACACAAAGGAATATACCGTTGAGCGCTTATTCCGTGATGCAAAAATAACCGAGATATATGAGGGCACTTCTGAAGTACAACGCATGGTCATATCTGGAAGTCTGCTCAAATAAAATTTTGTAATACTCAATACT
>CAIKBN010000035.1 GCA_903825675.1 uncultured archaeon | reverse complement strand
TGAGAGCAGAAGAATCGCATATAATGTCCCTGCCACAGGCTCCATGTAGCCAATTATTCCTACATGTTGTGCCTTGACCCTTTTTATGCCTTCAATATTCAGTGAAACTGCTAAGATAGCAAATACCAGGCCGAAAATAATCAGCCAGTAAATATCAGCCTGCATAAACACAGGCTTCTCAATCAAGACAAACGGCAATAACACCAAAGTGCCTAATACAAACCTGTAGAAATTTACCACATAAACACCAAGATGTCTCAAGATTTTTTTGTAAGCAATTATCATGAATGCATACATAACACCAGAAGCAAGGGCAAATAAAATGCCAAGCCAACTTGTATTGATATTAAGGCTGGAATATAATATTAGCAACAAGCCGAAAAAAGAAAGCATTAGCGCAGCTATCGTAATCCTTTCTAGCTTCTCTTTTAAAAGGAAAGGCGCAAGCACAGCAACAAAGATAGGCGCTGTATAGTGAACCAGGATAGAATTTGATATAGTAGTCAGCTTAAATGCATTGAAATATAGCAGATCATTTAAAAGCGCCACAGCAGCCAAGCCTAATAACAATAATACAAAACCCTTTATTGAGAATTTCATCTTATAGCGAAGTAAAAGCAATAACGAGCCTATTGCACCAAATACCTGAAAGAAAAATAATAGAACCTGCGGGGACAAAGCGATAGCCTTTATAAAAATGCCATAGAAACCAAAAATAAGCATAGATATTATAATAAATAAAAAACCCTTCTTGCTTTCATCCATGAAAATAATAAGCTCCATGATTTTTAATACTTTTCATCCAAATCTTCCTTAGGTTCGTATGCTAACCTTCGAGATGATCCGTGAACTTGAAAGAAAAGAAAAAGAGACTAAACACCTACAGAAACTGCCTGAGAGCATAGTAAATGACCTCAGGGACTACATAAAAAGAAAGGAAGAGCTAAAAGAAACAACAGATATACTCGAACTCGAGAACGTTAAAAATACGATAAAAAGGCTACTTGAATTAAGAGAACGCAAAATAGTTGATATGGCTGTCTATTCAGCAAGAACAGGGCTACCGCCGGAAAATTTAACACTGACCGAGGAAGAGCTCTTTAACAGCTTATTAGCGCAGCTTAAAAAATTCAGGCAGGCCTTCTTCGAAAGCTTAAATAAAATAGAAGAAAAGCAAGATAAAGTATCCTATAAAGTCATAAAAACCATGCCAGAGATAATAGGGCCTGATTTAAAAAAATATAAATTAAATGAGAACGATATAATAGAAGAAACAATGCTACCGAAAGAATTAAATGATTTGCTATTAAAACAGGGAGTAATAGAAAGAGTAGAAGAATAGGAAGTCGGAAGCCTCCATTTTGGGGTCAAGACGAAAAAAAGACGCAAAAGCAAACAGAAGCACAAACAAATTGACACAAACACAAAAGGACGCAAACACAATGACGCACTGCTGTGCGTCGTTTTGGTTGTGCGTCAGGCAGTTTTTGTGTCAGTGTGATCGCTTCAGACAATTTTGCGTCAATTCAATTTAGGAAAAGGATTGATATGATAATAATGAAAATCCAGAGACGGTATTGCCCTTTCTGCAGAAAGCACACTGAGCATACAGTAGAAGAAGCTAAAAAAAGGCCAAGAAGAGAAACTAGCAAGGGCCAGCGCAGATTTTTACGAAAGCTTAAAGGCTATGGCTCCTTCCCAAAGGAAAACCCTAAAGGAAGGGAAAAGCCTACCAGAAAAGTAGATCTTCGCTATTTATGCAAGGTTTGCAAGAAAAAGCACTCCATTGGCAAAGGCTTCCGCATAAAAAAAGTCGAATTCAAGAAATTGGAACAGAAATTAGAAAAGAAATCGGAGCAAAAAACAGAAGCTAAAAGCGAAAATAAAAAACAGAAATTAGAAAAGAAATTAGAGCAGAAAACAGAAACTAAAAGCGAAAATAAAAAATAGGTTTTTTGATGTTAGAATTCCTTTTTAGTCCACTGCTTGTGCTCGAGCCGGTTTTGGCAGTAACCATCTTTGCAGTAGTAATACTTATTCTGATTAATCTTTGCTACAGATTCCTGGTAAATCAGCAAGAGTCGAAACAAATAAAAGAAAAGGTCAAAGAACTTAACAAACAGATGAAAGAAGAGCAGAAAAAAGGCAACAAAGATAGGGTTAATGAATTGATGAAAGAGACCATGATAGGGCAAAATAAGCTCATGCGAATGACCATGAAACCAATGCTTGTCTCATTTGTTTTAGTAATTCTGTTTTTACCATCACTTTCATCTAACTATGCTGATCATATAGCTGCCATTGAGCAAAACACCGGAAATATAACCATAGACAATGAGCTTTATCTTATTCATTTAGAAAATGATAAAGTAAATGTCACTAAAGGAGGCTTAACGGTCTTTAGCTTTACATCAGCCATAACAGAAAAAATAGGCAACAACGAATATTTAATATCGCATGAAAAACAGGGATGTATGCTATTTTTCTGCAACCAAGAACGAATAAAATTTTCAAGGATAATAGCCAAGACACCAGTACCAGTGCCAGTATTCCCTTCTATGAGTAGCATAATTACTGTTAACAAAAAAGAATTCGGATGGCTGGGCTGGTACTTTTTAATATCCATCCCATTTGCCATACTTATAAGAAAAATGCTAAAGATAAGCACATGATAATCGATAAAAAAAGATTTAATATGAAAGACTTCCTGATAAAATCAGAAGAAATATCAGCTGAATTCGGTCAGTACCCAGGCTCAATACCTGTAGAAGAGCTCATAAGAAACGGTATAGTGATCCTAGATAAGTGGTCAGGGCCGACTTCTCATGATGTTACAGCAACTGTTAAAAAGATACTTGGTCTTAAGCGCACAGGCCATTCAGGAACCCTTGATCCTAAAGTAACTGGCATTCTAACAATAACTCTAGAAAATGCATGCAAGGTTATACCTGCGCTGCAGAATCTTGACAAGGAATATGTAGGCGTTCTTCATCTGCATAAAGACGTAAGCGATGCAGAACTAAAGAAAGCAGTTAAAAAATTTACCGGAACTATAACCCAGAGGCCGCCTGTAAAGTCAGCAGTAGCAAGAATCGAGCGAAAGAGAACAGTTTATTCTTTCGAACTACTGGAAAAAAAAGAAAGAGATGTTCTTTTCAGAGTAAGCTGCCAAGCAGGAACATACATCCGCCTGATATGCCACAAGCTTGGTGAAGAACTGGGCGTAGGAGCTCACATGAAAGAGCTCAGGCGGACTAAAGTTGGCAGATTCGATGAATCCATGCTAATTCGAATACAAGATCTAGTTGATGCTTATGAATTCTGGCGGCAGAATGGCGATGAATCAATACGCAATTTTATTCTTCCTGTAGAAGCAGCAATAGAGCATCTCGGCAAGGTAATAATCAAGGATTCCGCAGTAGCAGCAGTAGTGAATGGCTCGCCGCTTTATACAGGCGGAATAAGCAGAATCCAGAAAGGCATAGCAGTAAATGACCTTATCGCAATTCTTTCACTAAAAGGAGAGCTCGTCGCCTTAGCCAAAGCAGCCATGGCCAGCGAAGACATGCTAAATAAAAAAGGCCTTGCAGCCAAAACAGACAAGGTTATAATGAAACAGGGCATTTATCCGAAGATGAAATAACCACAAGGGCATTACTATTGCATTACAATTTCGCGTTTTTTCAGACTAGATTTTTAAGCATTAATACAAGATTATTGATAATGAATCTTAATGATGGTTATTTAGGAAGGGTTCTCGGACTTGTAATATCGTATGAGAATTTTGATGGTTTTGCTTTTAAATTTGGCGGCAGATCAAAACTGAGCAAAGACCGTGAATTTGTCAGATATGAGAATAGAGGAACTGTTCAATTCAGATCAGAACCATTAGATAAAAATGAATCATTCGACACAAACAGACACTATGTAGCTGTTATGGTAGATAAAGAAACAGGTTTACTGATTGTTAGTAACGGCTATCACACAGAAAATATTTTTAATGCATATATGAATTCAGATAGACATACAGAAGCTATTCTGAGAGACATCTTAGACAAGCTTGGCCCAGAAGATGACAAATTAAAAGATGGGACACCTGTTAACACCCCAAGAATAGCAGGAGTAATTTCATATAATGGACATATTAACCCTGATTATTATTTAGGTATAGTTAGACCTGTTGAAGTAGGTAAAAGAGAACCGTGGATAACTAAGGCTATTCAAGTAGAACCTAAGACAGAAGAGCTAGTTTTTGTATCCACATACAATGGAAAAGAGAACGAAAAAGGAGTGCCGCTGCCATTCGAGCTTGATCTTTTCACACCGGAGAAAATACCAACTGTAAAACTTCCTTTTGTTGACGGCGTCTTAACACCAGAAATCCTGGCCAGATATTTGTTTGAATCATGTGACCAACGCTTTGTTGCAGGTACAATAAGCGGGATCAATTTTGTTAGTTGCGGAGGAAATAACTGGGAATTTGGCATAAAAAGTATACATGGCGAGAGGCGATTAGATTGACCAGCGAAAAAATACCTGATCCATTAAAAACAAAGAATGTAGGAGATCATCCTGATGGTATACTGATAGTAGAACTATATAATGATGGCAGAGTAGTACAGAGCTATTTTGGAAAAGTACAAGATCTTAGATACGCAGATAATCCTTCACAAACAGCTGCACAATATGGTCATGATACCTTTTTAGGAACCTTACGAGAACTTAAAACAGGCAAACAGGGTCCATCCTTAACCAACATGGAAGACATTATCTATGCAACAGTTTCTGTAGGCTTCTTCGATGCCCCAACTGTTGCAATTATGAAACATGAAAACCCAAGCGGCTTTGCAACACAGTATGAAAAAAAACCATTGGTAGATACATATGAAAAGGCTTGTGATGCTGATCGAAAAGCAGCATTTGGTGGTGCAGACGTATTTAATACGCCTATTGACAAAGATACAGCAGAAGCTATAAGGGAGTTGTTTACAGAAGTTTTGGTCGCTCCAGGATATGAAGAAGGTGTAGTGGATAGTTTCAAAGGCAGTATAAGAATATTTGAATACAACCCAGAAAAATTCATGGCTATTCCCAGATTTACAGGAGACCCTTCTGGACCTCGTTACAAGTCAGAACCAGATGGCACCTTAATGAGATACGATCCCCTTCTAACACCTATAGGGACTACTGAAGAACTAAAAAGGTACGTTGTCTCAGAAAGACAGCCTACTGGAAACGAGTTAAGAGACCTTTTGACAGGGTATCGTATAAGACTTAGATCAAATTCTATACGTCTTGTTAAAAACGGCTATACTACCGGTATAGGTACAGGTCAAAGAGACAGAGTTTCATGTATAGCAATCGCTGCATCCCTAAATAGAGACGCCGAAGCGTTCGCAAGGAAAAATGGCCTGAAAAGAGTTGCTGATTATAGTATACCTGGCTCTTCTTTGATAAGTGACGGGTTCTTCCCGCAAACAGATTCAATCGAACTTGCTCATAGCCTAGGCATCACAGCAGTACTTGCTCCACACGGAGGAGAAAATTTTAACAAAGTAGTGGCAAAAGCAAATGAATATGGCATGGCTTTTGTTGATCTGCCAGGGCAACTAAGGTTCTTTTCCCATCACTAATTTCTTAAGCTTTTTATCGTCATTATAATTATGCTCTCCAAAGATCTACTGGATGTTCTTGCATGCCCCAAATGCAAAGGCAGCATAAAATATGATAAAAAAGCCGGCAAGCTCATCTGCAATAAATGCAGGCTAAAGTATGGCATAATAGGCGATATTCCCAATATGCTTATATATGAGGCAAAAAAATTCTGATTCTAACCTATTTAAATTTTGGATCAAACCTTTTAAATAATATCTTTAAAGAGGAGAGGAAGTTGATAAGAATGAGAGAAACCGTAGGTTTGAAAAAACTGACGCACCTTTAGGTGCGTCTATTCGGGTATTGCCGAGATGGCGGAGTGGCCTAACGCGCATGCCTGGAACAGCCCTTTCAAACTTTTATAAAAAGTTTGATCAAAAAAGGCTACAATGAGCATGTGAGCATCACAGTTTGACAAGCCTTAGCTTGTCTTTGCGATGAAGCTCGCGCAGGTTCGAATCCTGCTCTCGGCGCTTTATGCCCTTTTCTTTCACGAACGAAATGACGCACCTTGTGCGTCAATGTGGATCGAAAAGCGCATCCATAAAAGAAACATAAAAATAATATTATTTAATAAGGGGAATCAGGAATTACCTAAAACTGAAGGAAGAATGAACTGAAGCACCTGGGGG
>CAIKBN010000034.1 GCA_903825675.1 uncultured archaeon | reverse complement strand
TGTTTTAAAAATATTAAAAACTACAATAATCATGCTTCTCGAAAAATACGAGCCAAAAAATCTAAGCGAAATGATTGGAAATAAAAAGCAGCAAGAAGAGATAGTGTTTTGGCTCATGCATTGGATAAAAGGCAAAGCCCTTCTTCTTCACGGTCCAACAGGCTCAGGCAAAAGCATTTTAGTAAGGCTTATAGCTAAGCAGTTGGGTCTAGAGCTCGTAGAATACAGCCTATGTGAACAGCCGCTATTAGCAATAAAAGAAGACCTTCTGAAAACATCCAAACAAAAAAGCCTCTTCTTCAAAGGCAAGCTAATCCTTATAGATGAGCTTGAGCTGATAAGCTCAGCCAAAGGCATCATCGAACTGATAAAAAAAAGCGAACAGCCGCTACTACTTATAGCAATTAATCCTTATGAAAGAAATCTTGCAGAATTAAGAAAAAACTGCAGGTTAGTTAAATTCAGTAAAATAAGAACAGACTCAATAGCCAATTTCTTAGTGAACGTTTGCAAAAAAGAAGGAATAAAATACGATGAAAGCGCAATAAGCCAGATAGCACGGATGAGCAACGGCGATATAAGAGCTGCTTTAATCGATATGGAGATTCTAAAAACAAAAATTACCACAGAAGCTGTAAGCTCTTTAGGCTACAGGGAACATGAAGAAAGCATATTCAATACCCTTAAGGTAATATTCCGGGCCATGGACCTTAAGAATATAAACATAGCTCTTATGAACTCGGATAAGACGCCTGAAGAAATTATGTTATGGCTAGAAGAGAACATACCACTGGAATACAACGACCCAGAAGAGATAGCCACTGCTTATGACTACCTCTCAAAAGCAGATATCCTTGCATCCCGTACAATAAAGAGGCAGGCCTTCTCACTTCAGAAGTATTATTCGCTCGCTGCCCAGGGCGTTGCCCTCAGCAAGAAAAAGCTGCCGACAAAATACGTTCTCTATAATGCACCAAGGATATTTTACACAAAACGCAAAGAAGTGCCTGAAAAGCTAGCCAAAGCCCTGCATGTCTCGAAACGAGATGTAGACATGCAGCTGATAAAACTTTTGGCACAAAAAAGCCCTGAGTTATTGCAAAAGCTTGGTCTGGACGAAGAGGAAAAAGAAAGCATTAATCAGTAGAAATAAACCTGACCTCATGGTGAGGTTTCTTCATTTCCCAACTTAACTATCGCTGGTTCTGGCGAGGCATAATTACGGACACGGACATCATCTATTATTACAGTATCCCATGTGGATATTCTTAATGTTTTAATATTTATTAAGGTCGTAGCTTGTCCGATAAGCTCTTCTTCAACAATTCCATTTGAGACCATAAAGCTAAGGTTTCTGCCAAATTTGTTAGCTTTCAAAACATGCGACCAAACATCATCGTTTATATTAGGCGTGCCTAATGCCAATGTAGTACAAGAACCCCCGGCACATTGAGTTATGTTATAACGTGGAGTGTCTGTACCTGCAGGATTATAAACATAACGATACCGGTTGTTAAGGTCAATACTTGGATTTATACTGAAATCATTACAATGACAAACAATATTCTCGACGTAAAACCACATATCTATGGAAAAATTGTCAGGTAAAATGAAACTAGCATTAGCAGCATTCGAAAACTGAGTAGTAGAGAATCTGCCAGCATAGTTTCCCCTATGAGAAGATGTAGTGATGCCAAAAGTCCCTGAATCTAATACCCATTTATTAACTGTTCCATCCTCAAAGTCATCAAAGAATGCAAAGGTTGCTGTCCCATTGCTTACTGATTTCGCAGTAGAATTCCCATAATACATATACACAGTCGTATTGGTGTTGTTCTTCAGGAACGGAACTTTAATCCAAAACGTAGATAATATTGCATTATTATTCGTTGTGCAGTTCTCTGTCCAGAACGAGATATTTTGCTCTATAGTGCCATTAAGCCATGTGAATCTTGTATCATTGCAATCAATCATCAATTTGCCTGCTGCATATAATGGCGTTGCAT
>CAIKBN010000033.1 GCA_903825675.1 uncultured archaeon | reverse complement strand
TGCGGCAGGAAGGAAAGACGCTTTGCTTCTTTTGGCGTATTTTTTATGGTCGAATTTACTTCATTCCTGTACCCTGCCCCAATAGCTGCTACGTAAAGTGCCTGTCTTGTTACATAGAAAGGCATTTTTCTGCTTGCCCATTCTTCATTCCAGCCATTTTTTGTTAGGTAATTCACATATCTTGAATAATAACGAAAACTGTCTCGGTATGTGCCTAAAAACGGAATTATTAAGGCGCTTCCAGCAACAGTTGCAGGTATAGTGAAAGGGCTTTCCATAAATTTGAAAAGACAGTAGGAAATTCCGCAAGAGGTCAATGCTCCAAGAGATCCTACAGGGCCGAGCCTGACCGGCTTAAAAATACTTTCTAACGCAGTTTCCTTTTTTCCAGTCATGGACTCACACAAATAGAATTAAGAAAAGTTAATAAAGCTTTATTTGAAAGTGATAATGATGAGACGTGAGTTCGTTGCAACAGTCTATGTAGTGCATAATAATAAGGTTCTTCTGGTCTTTCACAAAAAGCTGAAGAAGTGGCTTCCGCCTGGCGGGCATATAGACGACAACGAACTGCCTGATGAAACAGCTGTTCGCGAAGTGAAAGAGGAGACGGGAATTGATATCGAGCTGGTTGGTGAAAAGCAACATAAGATGTCTGATATTGTAGAGCCGCTTCGCACTCCTGAGGTTGTGCAGGTCGAGGATATAGAGCACGACAACGAAGTGCATCAGCACATAGACTTGTTTTATCTGGCTGTGCCGAAAACGCATAAAATCTGCATGAGTGATGAATCCCTTGATCTGCGCTGGTTCTCGCTTGAGGATATGGAAAAAGAGAAGGTGCCTAAGAATATCAAATATACGGCAAGGCTGATGATCGAGAAGGTTAAAACGATAAACTAAAAAAGATTAAGGTGTACGGTAATTGCTATGGCTGGTGCAAATATACTCAAAGACTCGTTGATACTGAGAGACAGGAAATTAAGCGGGATAGGCAAGGTCAGAGAGGACAGAGAAGGCAATTTCATAGTTTTTTCATTCTCGGATAGCATGAGCACAAAATCAAGAAGATACACTTCATACAAAGATAGGGTTGTCGACAATCTCGCTATTTCATCTATACTAGATGAAGTAAAACTAACTGAAATGATATGCGATGAGGATTTTGAGAGGCTGAAAAAACATATAAAGATCAGGCGCAATGATTTCTAGATTAATTTATTAACTATAGGCAATAATAGAATAATACATCTATCTGTGATACTTATGGCTAAAATTGATGTCAGCGAGGTCCAGGGTGAAGTGAACTACGAGGCAGCAATGAAGGAATTTGGTATAGAGCCAATAGACAAATATCTAAAGAAGATGAAGGATCTGCCTGCTATGTACAGGCGCGGAATTGTTTTTGGCCAGCGCGACTTTGCTCAGATTTTTGAGGCTATTCAGAATAAAAAGCCTTTTGCAGTTCTTACAGGCTTCAATCCATCAGGTCCGCTTCATCTAGGCAACCTACTGTTCTTAAAACAGGCCTTGTTTTTCCAGAAAATGGGGGCTGATGTTTTTATTCCAATAAGTAACGATGAAACTTATGTTTTCAGGAAAACAGACAGCTTAGAGAAGGCGACGCAGAATGTAACTGAACTTGTACTGCCGGATATAATTGCGCTTGGATTCGATGCTAAACGAACTAAGATATTTATCTCAACCAAAGAGCCCAGGGTCTATGAGCTTGCTGTTAAACTATCTGCAAAAACGACTTTCTCGACAATAAAAGCCATATTCGGATTTACAAACGAGACGAATCCTGGTCAGATATTTTATACTATTGTACAGTCTGCACATATACTTTTCCCGCAGCTTGAAGAATTTGGCGGACCAAAACCAGTGGTTGTTCCAATAGGCATAGACCAGGATCCTTATATGCGATTAGTTAGAGACATGGCTGATAAGACAGGTTTTGTAAAGCCATCTTCAACTTATCATAAATTCATGCCAGGTTTGCAGGGTGGAAAAATGAGCGGATCAAAGCCTGAGACATGCATTTACCTTAACGATGAACTAAGCAAGATAAAGAAAAAGATCATGGGCGCATTTTCAGGCGGCGCTGCAACATTGAAGGAGCATAAGGAAAAGGGCGGCAATCCTGATATAGATGTGGCTTGCCAATACCTGTATTTCATGTTTGAGGAGGATGACAACAAGATTAAACATATACTTGATGCTTATCGACAGGGATTGCTTAGTTCAGGTGATGTAAAGAATATGCTTGCTGAAAAGGTTGAGAAGTTCCTTAAGGACCATCAGCATAAACGGGAGAAAGCGAAAAAGGATATAGAGAAGTTTATGCTCTAGGCGGACAGGCTATTTCTGAAAGCTTAAAAAGATTTAAGCAATGTTATGGGCAACTAACAGGGGATAGAACATGAAAAAAAGGAATGGTTATTATTCTAGCGGTGAATGTTATAGGTCTGCATTGTCCAATCTCCTTGTTTGCATGGGGGATACGGAAACTGCACAAAAGGCATTTGATGCTTATTCCCGCCACAGGCTTGTTGGATGGGATGGCATGCATACAGGGACAGCTACTGTTATGCTCAGAGAGCTTACTGGTGGAATATACGATGGCATTTTAAAACTGCGCAGTGAATACTCTGAGATATTACAGTCATCTACGATATTATGCGAGAATGCAGGTGATATTTTATCAGCTATTTCAAAAGAGTTAGATGCAGGGAACATCGTTTTTCATAGTGGCCGTATTGAAAGAAACGGAAGTTCGCTCTACTGGGTTAGAAGAAAGATAGGAGGGCACTGGGTTGTCCCTATCGGAAATGACATGTATATTGATAACGGAACTTTCAGAAAAAATGCCAATGACCTCAGCATTATAGGGGTGTTAGATGTCAGGAAAGTAAGCGATAAATAGACTAGAACTAAAAAATAGGTCTCGGCATCCTGTATAAGAATGATTCAGCGTTTTGTTTGAGGTCTTTTAGGAAAGCTCTGTGATATTCCGAAATTCTATAGCAAGTTAGATAAGCTGGTATAGAACCTAATATTATGGCTAAAGATCCGGCAAGAATACCTGTTATGTCAATATCATTAATTGATTTATATAGTACGCCAGCTCCGATACCTTCTACAAATATAGTTGCTGCGCCTATTTTCATTGTTAATGCAGATTCTTTACTTGGAGACTTCATTATATCACAATAATAAGATTGCGAAAGTCTTTTTAAGACTTATTTTTGACTTCTTCATAAACCAATACTGCAAAGGCAAGAAGCCAAAAAGAAATCTACAAAGCTAGGGATTTCATATTTTTAAGCCTTATTCTGTATTAATTAAAAAGGTGATTAGTGTAGCAAAGAAATTTTACATAACAACAGCGATTCCTTACGTGAACGCAGAGCCTCATATAGGTCATGCTCTCGAATTCGTGCAAACAGATGCTATAAAACGGTTTCATCAGCTTCTCGAAGAGCAGGCGTTCCTGGCTACAGGTGCAGATGAGAACAGCCTGAAGAATGTGCAGGCAGCTGAAGAAGAAGGCATAAGCATCAGGCAATTATGCGACAAATATTCAGAGAAATTCAGGAAGACCATGGAGCTTCTTGGTCTTTCTTTTGATAGCTTTGTAAGGTCCTCTGATAAGGAGCATGTTGATGGTTCGCAAAAGCTATGGAAACTGTGCAAGAAGGACATTTACAAGAAGAATTACACTGGCCTTTATTGCGTTGGCTGTGAGGCTTTTTTAACTAAGAGCGAGCTTGTAGATGGAAAATGTCCTGAGCATCTGAAAGAGCCAGAGGTTGTTGAGGAAGAAAATTATTTTTTCCGCTTATCAAAATATCAGAGGCAGCTGGAGAAATTAATAGAAAGCGATAAGCTAAAGATAGTCCCTGAATCAAGAAAGAACGAGGTTCTTAGTTTCATAAAAAGCGGTTTAGAGGATTTCTCAGTTTCGCGTTCAAAGAAGCGCGCAAAAGGCTGGGGCGTTCCTGTGCCAGGTGACGATAACCAGATTATGTACGTATGGTTTGACGCACTTAACATATACCAGACAGCAATAGGCTTTGGGAGTGACAATAAGCTTTACAAAAAATGGTGGCCTGCTGATGTCCATGTTATAGGAAAGGGAATTATAAGATTCCACGCAGTTTATTGGCCTGCTATTTTGCTATCAGCTGGGCTGGAATTGCCGAAAGCTATATTTGTCCATGGGTATCTTAAAATAAACGGTAAAAAGATCTCAAAGTCATTAGGCAATGTTATCAACCCTGATAGAATGGTACAAACTTATGGGTTAGATCAGTTCAGATATTATATAATCAGGGATAATTCTCCTGTCAATGACGGCGATTTTTCAGAGGAAAGGCTGGTTGAGCGAGTGAACGAAGAGCTTGTGTCTAATTACAGCAACCTGTTTTATCGTGTTACTTCGTTTATAGATAAGAATTTCGGCGGAAAGGTTCCGGCTGGTCTTTTAGATAAGAAGGTTGCAGCTATAATAAAAGAAAAAATAAATGATTACAAGAAAAAGATGGAGGAATTCAGGTTAAACGAGGCGCTGGAAACAGCGATATCCCTTTCAGGCGAGGGCAATAATTATTTCCAGAAGAACAAGCCATGGGAGACGGTTAAAAACAATAAGAAAAAATGTTCTGAAACTCTTTTCAACACGGTCAATCTTATTGCAGTTGTGTCATCACTGCTATACCCTTTCATACCTTCTTCAGCAGAAAAGGCCTTGAAAGCGCTCGGCATCTCCGAACCATCATTGCATTCCAAGGTAAAGGCAGGTACAAAAATAAAAGCCCTGATGCTTTTTAAGAATATTGATGCTAAAATAAAAGCAGAGGAAACTATAGAAAGGATAGAGGCAAAGGATGGAATGATACCATTTTCTGAGTTTGGAAAAATTGATCTTCGTGTCG
>CAIKBN010000032.1 GCA_903825675.1 uncultured archaeon | reverse complement strand
CTGCGAAGGTTTTTTAATGCTTTGCGAAATGCTTTTAAAAAAATGTGAATTGGAAAGCTGGCGGAATGCTGGCTGTTTTTTTAGGATTTATGCTTTGCCCTTCTTCGGCAGCCTGGCTGGCTGGTGTGGGGTTGAGGGTTGGATAGACGGAATGCTGGCTGCCTTTCGCTTATTGTGCCCTTTTCCATTTATTGTCTATCTTGCACCAGCACATTGCGCCTTCGCTATGGAAAACAGGCACTTTGCTGCCAGGCACATAGGCAGGCTCTATGTATCTTTTGAAGAGCGTATCATTAATACTCAGCTCGTGGTTTATTATCTTCGCCTTTTCGGCTTCAACAGACTGCGGCTTGGCCAATTCCTCTGCTTTTTTGGTTGGGCGTCGGCATGCTCATCCAGGTAAACCGACTATCAAGGAACGTACAGAAAAGATATCCTTTTAGCAATTAACGTCTGTATTCTTCGATAAATGAAGCTAGTAAATAATACAGAAACTGCTGAATACTCTTATCTTCAAGAGCACGATAATAATTCTGTTTCGTTTTTTCAAGTATTGTTAACGGTAAGAAATCCCTTTCTTCAAGGATATAATTCATCAATAATCTCCCAACCCTGCCATTTCCATCTGCAAATGGATGAATCATTTCAAATTGCATATGGAAGACAGACGCTAAAACAAATGGATGCAATATCCCCTTATTCTCATTGTACCATTGAAGAAGCATCTTCATTCTTTCCTTAACGTGCTGCGGAGGGGTCGTCGGACTATCCGGCTTGACATAATTATAAAATTTCTTATATTCTCCAGGATTATCCCCAATATCCTTGTGTATCATAAAATGAATCTCTTGGATTAGCTCTTCACTGATGCCTTCATTTCTTTTCAATTTTAGGAATTCAAAGGCATGCCGTATATTGTTTGTTTCGTGCAATTCCCGTTTTGACACATTGCCTTGCTGTTTGCCGTTTTTAAGGTATTCATCAACTTCCTTCTCGCTCATCGTATTGCCTTCAATGCTGTTTGTATTATAGATATATTTCTTTTCCCATTGCTCTGATATGGCCCTTCTTACATTCTGGTCAAGCGCATTCAGAAACAGATGGTACTCCTTATTGGTTCTATCTGCATTTTTCAACAGTTCATTTAAGCGTTCATCCAGGGCAAATTCTTTCATTTTCATAAATAAATAAATGTCCAGATTGTCCGCATATGCCTGATCACACATCTTGATCACTTCTGGTTCGCTTTCGCTTGTTGGGGAAGCAGAGCGCATCCTCTTGATATTAACGCTTTCAATTACTTTATCGAAATCTGTCAGATTAAACTTTGGGGCAATGCCATGGTATAGTAAAAGAGACGCGACCAGGGATTCGTTTATCTTTAAACAATATATGATAGGGCGCTTGGATAGCTTCAATACGATTCTTGAGGGTATGGCCAAGCGCTCTATCTGGTTTATCTCGCCTACTGTAAAAACACTTCGTTCAGCTCTCGGTTTCTCGCATAATTTTGCCAGAATGCCGCCAAATGAGGGAGTTATGAACCTATGAAATCTGCCAGGGACCATTGCCTTCAAATCTAAAATTTGGTTAAGCTTAACGTTAGCCTGATTTACCATATAGGAGCCATTTGGCTTTTTTTGCACAAGGCCGTCATTTTCCAGTTTTTTTAGATATAGATATATGTTTGGAATAGAGGTTGCCAGCTTCTTTGATATATCTTTAGGCCATATATCCTCGTTGGATTCAAAAATAGTTGACGTCATAGCAGGCATGAAACGGTTCAAAAAACCTTTACTTGTCTGCATGACTGGTGGTGAATTTACAAATCTGCATCGCAAGATGCTTGAGGAAAGAGGCAT
>CAIKBN010000031.1 GCA_903825675.1 uncultured archaeon | reverse complement strand
GATCTCACTATGCAATCGGCGTCTATTACTACTAAAATCTCTCCTTTTGCTTTATTCAGGCATATCCGTCTTGCTGTGCCCAGGTTACAGTCTTTCTTTATAAGAACTATAGGCATTTTTTCCAGTTCTTTGTAATTATTACTGCTATCAAAGTATACGACTATTATTTCGTATTTGGCTTTTACATCCTGCTTTAACAGGCTCTTGATGCAATCTACTATGCCTGGGTAATTTCTGGCTGTTAATATCACGCTGATCTCTGTGTTTTTTTTCAAGTTTATCATCTCATACAGAATATTTTTTTCAATAATTATCTATTATATCCTTTCAACATAGTATAAGTTTTTCAAGAAGTACCTATAGTGAGTGGGTTTAGTTTTCTTATCCAGATTTTCGTCCATCTTTAGAATTTCAGAAAACATTTTTTTCAGATCAGCATAACTTAAGTTATTGAATTTTTCCAGTGCTTCTTTATAGTCACTAAGTCCCAGCCTTGCGTTCATGTGCCATGGGAATAAGACAACATAATTGCTCAGCAGCTTTTCATCGAGAGTCGGAAGCTTTACTACAGGTTCTCCGTAGACAATATCATCCACAACATTTACTTTCATCATATTTTTCCTTATCACTTCTTCGTAAATCTGTGTGCCATATATAGGCAACAGGAAGGATGGCCTGATAAGGTTCGCTTTTATCCTTATCAGCAAATCTAAGGTATCTTTAACAGTTTCTTTTGTCTCGCCTGGCACACCTATTATCATAAAGGCCATTGTTTTTATGCCAGCTTCACTGCATAATTTAAATACATTTTCTATTTGTTCGGTCTTAACATTTTTGTTTAGGGTATCTCTTAATGCCTGATTACCTGTTTCAACGCCAAACTGTATTTCTCTGCAGCCACTTTCTTTCATCTTTTTTATCATTTCCTCATCTAGTGAGTCAACCCTGCTTTCAATCTTCCATTCAATTCCATAAACATCAAAAATCTCTTTTTTGTATCTTTCACTGAATTCAAGTATCCAGTTCTTGTAAGATGTCAATAAATCATCATCTAAGTTAAAAACCTTTATTTTTCCTTTAAACTTATCTGCTAAATATTTCAGTTCAGTTATGGCTGTATTTACACTAGCTGTCCTACAGTAATTTTTGAAACCTTTTACTTTTCTTAAGGCATTATTAATGCAAAAGGTACATGAGTATGGGCATCCCCTGGAAAATAATAGGGAAAGCCATCCTTTTCTCGCATCTAATAATTTATTGACATCTATTATGTCCCAATCTTGCATTGGAATGCTATCCAAATCAATAATAAATGGTCTGATTTTATTTTTATAAAGCTTACCATATCGCTTTACAACAAGTCCATCTATATTTTCCCAGTTCTTATTATTTCTGACTTTCTCGACAAATTCTAGGAAGGTTTCTTCTCCTTCGCCAATGCAGAATGCATCAAAATTGCTTTCATTCAAATCATCATTTTTTATTGTGGTTCTGATACCGCCCATTATAAACAAGGCATCTGGGAATTGTTTTTTCATTTCTTCAGCTAGTTTATTACAGAATTTATATTCATAAGTCGTGGAGGTGAAAGCAAATATTTTAGGCTTATACTTTTTAGCTTCTTCTATTATTTTAGCATTATCTGCAGGCACGCCGTATTTAGGATTTATATGCACAAGATGTATATTTTTATACCCGGTTTTTTTTAGTACAGCAGACAATGTCTGCAGACCTTCATGCTGGGAAAATTGTGTGTAAATATTCGGGTAGACAAATACGATTGAAAGCTCTTCTTTGTTCATATCAAAACCTTCTTATAAATTTTATACAATTTCTCATTAACTGCATCACTATGATAAATCCTTGATTTTTTTAAACCTATTTTACCCAGTTTTTTTCGCTCTTTTTCGTTTTTTAAGAGGCTTAAAAGCTCTTCTTCCATCTTACCCCAGTTGCCCCATTCAACCAATCTACCGCTGCCTAACTGGGTATCTGGCACAGCTCCTGTATTCACTGATACAGAAGGCAAACCGCACATACAGGCTTCTGCTATTATCCGCGAAAAGCTCTCGTATTTTGTCGGGTAAACTAAAAGGTCTGCTTTATTGTAATGCAAAGCTAATTCATTGTCTGTTAAATTCTGCAAAAAGGTGAAATTTTTGTCAGCCCTGCTTTTTAATTCTTGCAGTAAAGGTCCATCACCAATGAATACAAATTTTACATTTTCGCGCCTATTTTCTATATTTTTGCAGATTTTAAATGCTATATCTGCTTTATTTTCCATCATTGCTCCGACGTATAAAATTGTCTTGTTGCCGCTTTTTCTAACGGCATATTTATGAAATACATTTTGGTCGATTGGGGCTGGTACAACCTCATATTTTCTTTTTACTATTTTTAATAGTTCATTCTTTTCATTCTCGTTCTGCGGCAAGACTGCATCACTATTTTTCAGAATCAGTTCGCCTTGAGTTTTTCTATATAAATAATTCATAATCATTTTTCTTATATTTGACTGAAAGGGGTGAAAGTGTGGTGTGAAAATATGAGGTATTTTTTTGGTACGTGAAAGCTTATACCCAACAGTAGCAGGAAAATATGAATAATGGTGTGAATGAACTAAATCAAAGCTTAATTTTTTGATATAATTGAACATGGGGTAGGAATAGCACCATTCCCCAAGAATTTCCCTGTAACCGAATCTCCTAATAGTAAATCCGTCCAGATGTTCAGCATCAGTCATGCCTGGAAATTTGAAGCTGAAGACTGTGACTTCGTGCCCTTTCTTAGAAAGCTCTCTTGCTATAAGCCTGACTGTTTTGGTAACGCCGCCTAAAAGCCCGCCCTGTGAAAAAGATGAGGTTAATATCGCTATTCTGAGTTTTTCCATTATTATTATCTCCATTTTTGCAATATCCGAATCAATCAACTCCATACTTAAACTTCTTCGTGTCTTTGATGAAAGTTCTAGAAAATGGGTAGAGCGCATTGCTCTCATTACCTATCCATTCCGGGCAGTTGTTGCATAAACCGTTATCAAATCTTCCATTTATCTGATGCTGCCTTTCCTTTCTGATTGCTAGCGAATTCCATATTTTCTTCAAAGTATTTTTTTTAACATTACCTATTATTATTTTTCCATCGTAATCCCTGCAGCACAAAGCCACGTCACCGTTTGAGAGAATGACAGTCATATCCCACAGCCATTTGCATGGATATCTTTGCTTATGCTTAAGGGAATCAGCAATGGTCAAGCTGCTTTTCATTTTTATCTTTCCGCCAAAGGTGTCAAAAGGCTTAATGCTTATCCCGACGTCTGGATACTTGTTTTCCCAGTGCTTCATGAATTTTTTTATTTCATTTTTATTCTCCTTTACCTGTATTATCTGAACATATACGCGCTTTATTTTTCCCAGCCTATTCCTATAATTCAGGAAGTTATCAACATTATTCATTACCTTTTCGTAATTTCCGCCTTTTCTAAGCATTTCATAGGTTTTTTTAGTAGCACCATCTACACACAAAATTATAAGATATAGCTTACTCTTTAGCAGGGCTATTGATTTTTCAGCAGTAAGTCTCGTGCAATTAGTTGACAAGCCTACTTTAATTCCTTTGCTGCTTGCATAATTGATAAACCTAACCAATTGCGGGTGCAACAGCGGTTCTCCAAAATTATGCAGGAATATGAAATTTGTAGTTTCTTTTATTTCATCTATGATTTTTTTGAACGTCACAAATGACATGAATTCTTTTTTTCTTGTCATGTACTGGTATGGGCAAAACTGGCATCTCAGATTGCATACGTTGTTTATTTCTATTGAAAAAACTTTAGGCATACCGCTTACAAAGGTGCTTCTGTGATAATATGCAAGGTGATTTCTGAATCTATTATGTGCAACTTTCAGATTTCTAAACATCTTAGCTTCCTCTTGCCTTTTTACTCTTAATCTCTTTAATCAATCCGAAAAAATTTCCAGTTATTGAGAGTATTGGTATCATTAAATAAAACATGTAGCAAGAAAACTGCATAACAAGCCCCTTTTTTCTGTAAATATAAACCAAATACCTGCTATAATAAAACATAACACACAAGGCGTATATAGTGACCAATTCCACTACTGAGAGTCTCAGTAGAATTGCAGTTATGATAAATATAATAAAGGGTAAATAACGTAGTGGCAAAATTTTCCTGAAATAATTCCTGTCTCCTATATCCTTTCTGTATGAGATTTCCTTCATTCCGACAGTGAACTGCCTTTTTAAAAACCCTTTAAATGAACCTATCTTGTGCCAGGCAAAGGCATCTATTTTTTTATACTCAACGCCTGTTTTTTCGTATATCCTGTTAGTTACGTCCTGATCGTCGAAACCTATAACCGGACGGAAGCCGCCTATTTTCTTTATTAATTTGGTTTTGATTGCCCAGCTCATAATTTTATCCCTTCATCATATTTTTATATAAACTGCTGATTTTGCAGATAGCGTATTTCCAATCATATTTACTGGCTGTTGCAATGCCATTTTTTTCTATTTTTTTTCTTAAGTTATCGTCATTCAGCAGCAAATAAAGCTTCTCCTTAATTTTTAAAACATCGTCGTCAACCAAAAAACCATTTTTATTGTTTTTAATATAATCTTTAGGCCCGTCTGTTTTGGTTGAGATAACTGCTGTTCCGCTGGCCAGTGCTTCTAACATAACTATGCCCATGCTCTCTCTCTTCGATGGCATGACAAGAATATCTGACTGCTTTATCAGTTTTATTATGTTGTTGTATTTTAGGTGTTTTTTGAATATTATGTTCCTGGCCTTTAGCTCATTTTTCATCTGTTTCAATTTATATTCTTCTTTTCCTTCCCCTACTATCAATAATCTGCAATCCTTTATGGAATAAGCAGCTAATATCAGGCTTTCTACATTTTTTTGTGGTACTAAGCGCCCCACAAATATCACCTGTTTTTTGTTGGTTTTGCTGCTGATTTTTGTTTGCTTAATATTTCTGATATAATTATAATCAATGCCGTTGGGTATATTGCTGGCATTCAGCCTTTTGGCTAAAGCAGAATTCACTGTGATTTTTTCACAAGGCAGTTTTGTCAGTATTAATTCGTAAAATTTGCCTAGTATTGATATTTTATTTTTATACATTTTTCCAAAATCACTTAGATACAAGTCGTGGATTGTTATTACTATTTTTTTATTTTTTATCCTCGCTGCAAAAAATGCTGGCAGTATCACTAAATGACCCTGAGCATCTATGATATCATAGTCATCTTTCAATAAGCTGAAAAACAATTTAAACATAAAATCTAGGCAATATGCCAGGTTTCTCTTTGGGGGGTTTACTATTGTAGGATGGTTAATTATGTTTTCTGATGTGTATAACTTGACATCATGCTCTTTGTTTAGATACTTCAACATATTTTTGACTCTTGTTTCAACTCCTCCTATGGTTGAAGTAACCTCTGTCACTAAAGCTATTTTCATTTCATCACTTTCTGCTTATTTGCAGAAACCTACTAAAAGATCTGAACATCATGCTGAAGGCTTTCGGCTTTCTAAAATATCTATAAAAATTTACAGGGTTGAACATTGAAATGAGTTTATGTATTGCAAAAGCCGAGTAAAGCTGCTTTTGTATTCTGTTTAATTCATCAGCTGTGAAGTTTTTTATGTCTATAGTAGAGTGCATCACTTTCAGCTTGTCGTAATCAACTTTTTGCATTTCATTGTACAAACCGGTTCCTGGGTATGGCATTGCTATCAGAAACGATGCGAAATCTAATCCAGATGAAATTGCAAAATTTAGTGTATTGCTTAAAGATTCTTTTTTCTCAATCGGCATGCCTATTATGAAAAATCCATGGGTCCATAATCCTATTACATTGCATATTTTTATGATATCTCTTGCTTTTTCCAGGTTTATCTTCTTGTTCATATATTTTAAAATGTTGACATCTCCGCTTTCAATTCCAAAACACAGCTTATAGCATCCGCTTTGCTTCATTTTCTTTAACAATGCTTCATCCAAGGAATGGATAAAGACACCGTTTGGTGTGGTCCACTTTATTTCTATATTTCTTCTAATAAGCTCATCGCATATCTCTTCTATCCTGCTTCTATTCAAGGTTAGGTTGTCATCCTCGAAGCTTATCTCGTCTACTTTGTATTCATCGACTAAAAACTTGATTTCATCCACTACCTTCTTTGCGTTTCTGGTTCTATATTTATATCCCCAGACATTATGTATTGAGCAAAATTTGCAGTCAAAAGGGCAGCCGCGTGAAGTTACCATGGAGGTTGCCCTTTTGCCTATCTGCTCGAAGCCGTGACCTGTTTTCTTCTCAAAGTATTTTTCCATATCTAGCAGATGCCTTGCTGGCAACGGCAGGCTATCCATATCTTCTATATACTTTTTCTTTGGGTTTAAAATCACTTTGTTTTTATAAAAATAGGCTAGTCCGTCTAGGCTTATTTTTTTGGTGTACTTATTCAATTTATCCAGTAAAGATGAAAAGGTCTGCTCTCCTTCTCCTATTACGACATAATCAATATTATTTCTGCTGTTTCGCAGGACTTCTTCTGGCAGCGCAGAGGCATGAGCTCCGCCTACCACCACTGTTATTTTTTTATTGAATTTTTTTATCATATCTGCTATTTTGTAGGTCATTGTGACCTGATTAGAGTATAAGCAGCTTATGCCCACCAAATCAGGGTTGTACTCTCTTATTATGTTGGATATCTCCTTGTCTGTCAAGCCCAGTCTTAGCATCTCTCCTTCCTTGTGCTCTTTGCCTTCTATTACACAATCCAATATTTTAACAGCATAGTCTTGCTCTATTACTGCAGCCAGGTAGGCTAAGCCCAGGGGTGGGGCATAATTCCTTATTTCATAATCGTATATTTTTACAGGCGGGTAGACAAGTAAAATCTTTTTTATCATACTACCACCTTTGTTCAAATAATAATTATATTTTTATATCCGGAGACTCAGACTGCACAAATTACTAAATTAAAAATATTTTTGCGGAATCTCTATGATTTGCCATAATTATTAACAGTATTTCTGATTGCTAATTCCACAGCTCCTTTTGAGTTATACTTTGCCACCCAGCCTAACTTTTTTATTTTTTCTGCTGACAGTAATGTTACCGGAACATCACCGAGCCATCCTCTATCTCCTCCTGTATACTTAATTTTTACATTCTTTATGCCCATTTCAGCGATAATCATGCTTGCTATTTCATTAACAGAAACGTTGTCTCCAG
>CAIKBN010000030.1 GCA_903825675.1 uncultured archaeon | reverse complement strand
GGATCGCTGAGTGGAGCAATGATATTGGGACAAACCATGAATTCTGTTATTATCCACCAAGAATGCGCCTCCACTTTAAACTTTTCTTTTGCTAAAAGAAAAGTAATATTTTAATAAAGGGAAGATATCAAGGAAATTGTGTCGTGTCTAACAGTGGTTGCAGAAACGAGGAAATAATATATTAATGAGGGAAGATAATAGAAAAAGAAACCGTAGGTGTCTTGTCTATGGAACAGCAAGAAATGAGAGATCTTATCATATCTGCCTTAGTCCTGGCCTTTGTATTTGCCTACTCAGGCATAGGCAATTTTGAAAAGCTTATATTTGATTTTCCTATAGCATTGCTTGTTATTTCCCTTGGCTTTATACTGCACGAGCTTGGCCACAGACAACTTGCCAGAAGATTCAAATGCTATGCTGAATATAAATTATGGAAACAAGGGTTGTTGCTTGCTGTCCTGATAGCCTTCATAAGCAGTGGTAATTTTATATTCGCTGCACCAGGAGCAGTAATGATACATCCACGCGCGGATTTGTGGGGCAGAACTGCTTCTTTGTCCAGACGAAGCGCAGGCCTTATTTCAATAGCAGGACCAATAGTTAATATAATCCTGGCAGTATCATTTTTAGTATTAAATCTTGT
Source organism: uncultured archaeon (assembly GCA_903825675.1). Taxonomy (GTDB): domain Archaea; phylum Aenigmatarchaeota; class Aenigmatarchaeia; order GW2011-AR5; family GW2011-AR5; genus CAIKBN01. The sequence goes on along the minus strand of CAIKBN010000030.1, from coordinate 2,540 downwards.
CTATCCTTTAACTTTATTTGGGACAAACGTTTTTCAGTATGGCGCCTTAATCAACACATGGCTTGCCCTGTTTAATCTTATACCAGTGCCGCCTTTAGACGGTTCCAAGATCTTTGCATGGGACCTGAAGATCTGGGGCGCGATGATCGCAGTGGCAATAGCTCTATTAATTCTGGTATAATATGGAATTAATGTGGATTATTTCTAAGACCAAGTATATGTATGTGGAGTATGTCTGAGACCAAGCTCATGTGACATCCTGTGAGCTCTGCTGAGAACCTTTAATGGAATACCATCAACTTGACCAATCCATACTGCACCATAATTCATACATGGATTCATAGTCGAATACATTATTTTTTGATTAGCTTCTTCAAACCCTTTTAATTCATCTCTCATTTCTCCACTGTAAAAAATATCAAACCTGGTAGGATGCCTTACCATAGATAACACTATATGAAAGTTGTATCTACGATCATATTCATCTTTACCAAGCTCCTCAGGCATCATGCCTGACGGCAATTTAAGACCAAACTCATCTGCTAATTCCTGTATTCCATCCATATATAATTCATGATAAATATCACGATCAAGACTGCCAAACACATTTTTTAATCTATTAAATTCATCTTCAGCCCTTTCCTTAGTTTCTCCGAATATTGTATAAAAAGCCGTTTGTTGTTCTTCATCAACAGATCGAAATGATCCAAGAAGCCGTGCACGATCTCTTAGTATAGAAACTGTAAAATCTTGGCGACCTTTATGAAGGCTTCTTAATTGCTCAGCATCCTTTTCATCAGCATTAGCAATAGAGTCAGCCACCATGATTTTTCCGTCAGTCATAAGATATACTAATAATCCCAATCTATTAAAATCGATACTGCACCAATCAATAATAATAACACTTATTTAATCCCAGATACAAATAGATAATAGAAAATAATAATTTACTTAAGGGAAGATAATAGAAAAAGAAACCGTAGGTGTCTTGTCTAATGGAAGAAGTTGTTATTGGTCGGGACGACGAAGACATGAAGAAATACGGAAGAGAAGGAACAATAGTATTAGGCAAGCACCTCGTAGGCACAGGTGAGGATGCACATCTTACAACATCAGTTCTTCTTGACGTGCTCAGGCCGCATGTTCTGATAATATCAGGCAAAAGAGGCTATGGCAAAAGCTATTCCATGGGCATTATAATAGAGGAAGTTTTGAAACTGCCAGATAAAACCAAAGAAAATATCTGTGCCCTAGTGCTAGACACGCAGGGCATCTTCTGGACCATGAAAAGCCCGTCTGAAAAAGACGCAGACCTTCTTAATGATTGGAACCTCAAGCCAAAGGGCTTTGATATATACGTATGCGTGCCTGAAGGCCAGGAAAAAACCTTCTCAGATGCAGGCGTAGAGTTTGATGATTCTGTTTCCTTTCTGCCATCTGAATTAACAGCTGACGATTGGGTCAGCGTCTTTGATTTAAAGCCAAACGAGCCGCTAAGCATACTGTTGCAAAGGTCAATTTCCAAGCTTTCTGGCAACTACACAATAGATGATATTGTTTCTAAAATCAGTGAGCAAAAAGGCTTTGACAGTGAAAAACTGGCCCTTGAAAACATGTTAGAAGCAGCAAAGACATGGGGCATCTTTGGTGAATCCAAAATGCCTGCTATTCTTGAGCCAGGCAAGGTCACAGTTCTTGACGTAAGCCTTACCTCGCAGAATGTCCGTTCATTGTTGCTGGCCCTCATCAGCAGAAAGATATTCGAGGAGCGTGTCATGGCAAGAAGAAAAGAGGAGCTCGCAGAAATAGAGATGACCTCCCTGAAAAGAGTTCCCTTATGCTGGATATTTATTGACGAAGCCCACAACTTCATACCAGATGAAGGTAATTCGCCGTCACTAGAAATCATGCAAAGAATAATCAAGGAAGGCAGGCAGCCAGGCATATCCCTTATTCTTGCAACTCAGCGACCAGAGAAACTGCACTCCGATGCAATCGCCCAGTGCGATATGATAATATCCCACAGGCTGACTGCCAAGCCAGACATAGACTCGTTGAAGGCCATAATGCAGACCTATATGCTCTATGATATAAGCAAGTACATAGACGAGCTGCCCAAGCTCAAAGGCACAGCTATAATACTTGACGACAACAGTGAAAGAATCTACAAAATAAGAATGCGGCCTCGCCAGAGCTGGCATGCAGGTGCAAGCCCGATTTTATTTTAAGAACATTGAAAACTGCTAAGGCATGCACTGAAAGCAATGTTCTTCTTGCAGATGTAAAGCATCTGCGAGATCCCGTGGAAACTCTGTTTCCACAAGATGAAAGACATGCGCAAAGATAATATGGGCTTTAGCCCATAGTTGCAAAGGCATGTCATTTTGAAGTTCTATTAAAGAGATTGTCTTTAGGCATTAGTCAGCTCAGACTAATTGCTTATGTCCCAAGAACCAGACTAAGACCCATCAAGATGCCATCTCCTGTGTTCTTTGCAGATGTCTTTATGACTTCAACTCGTAATGAAGTCAAAAATAAAT
>CAIKBN010000029.1 GCA_903825675.1 uncultured archaeon | reverse complement strand
ATGATTCGGTAGGCTTCTAGCATTTCTGCCAAAGCGCCAATAAAATTTTCAGCTCCATTCATAATTCATCAGTTTTTCCCTGATAGAATCCAAATAAATTTTTGCTAGGGATGAATAGCCGAGCGCGTCTTTTTTCTCAGCTAATTTTATTAGGGATTCAAGTTCAGTTGTATCTATATTTTTTTCTTTTAATTCATTTATTTTATTTTTCAACTGATTTAGTTCATTAGCAAGGGATGATTGGGTTGCAGGCTCAACGTCATGCTCAGGCACTGCATTCTCTTCTTCAATGTCTTTTAGTTTTGCAAGGTTTCGTTGCCTGACTTCTTGATAGGTGCTTTCTGAAACAAGTCCTCTGCTATATTCATCTTCAAGCGATGAAAGAAATGATTTTATTTCATCAGTTTCTAATCCGGCTGCTGTTCTATTCTCAGTTATTACTATAGGAGCAGCTTCTCTTTGCTGCGGTGCCTCACTCCTAGCAGCTTTAATTTTTAGTATGTTAAGCGCATCATTTACCCTGTTTTTTCCTTTTGTTGCATCGATTACAGCCAGCTCGAGCTCATTTAATTTTTCTCCATCGAGATGCAATTTGGTTTCTATATTCCGCAGAGATTTGTCCATGATTCTCATCCACGATGAAACATCTGTTGCCTTTTCCATGGAACCGACAGCTTTAATCTTTTCCTCATATTGCGCAAGTATCTTGGTATTTTTGTCAACAACCTCGTTGTAGCTTTCCTCGCTTATTATGCCGCCTTTGTACTGATCCTGCAGATTTTTCACAAGGGATGCTATTTCCTTTTTCTGGTTAATAAGTTCGTCAGCATTGCTAGTTTCTGGTATATGCACCATAGCTTTAAGCATTGCTTCTAGATCCTCAATTTTAATTGAATTTTTCATCTGTATTGAGATATTATCATTAGTTTCAACCAATTCCTTGGTCAGATCCTCTATCTTGCTTAGCCTGGTTTCAAATACGTTAAGCTGCGAGAGTTTCCTGTTCATGTCGAGATAGAACTTTTCCACCTTTCCAACATTTCTTTTACTATCATCGTTAATCTGTTCTATCTTGGCAACCTTATTGTCTATTTCCTTGGTGACCTCAATCAGGTTTTCCATGCTTTTTATATTGTCAAATAATCTCTGCACTATACCTACTCTTTCCAGGAGGTCGTGCGATATCTTGTCGAGCTTTTCAGTTTCAGCTTTGATCTTATCCATGTCATCGTCTTTTTTATGAAGTTCCTTTGTTATTTTTTCTGGATCTACATCAGATACCATTTCACCAAGCCTTTCAACTTTGGTTATATTCGCCTTTATCTCAGCGTCCCTCTGGAAAAGCATAGAGCGCAGTTCACCAACGCTTTCTGCAAGCTCCTTTATTCGTTCATCAGACTGAAATTTGATATCCTTTAAAGCAGAAACCTGCGCGTCCAATTTTTCTATCCTCATCACCAAAGCTCTAAGGTTGGTTTCTTCCACAACCTTTATTTTTTCACTGCTTTCTGCAACCTCGGTTATTATACCCTCTTCTTTAAGCATCTCGCCTACTGGTTTTTCCTCTGCTAATACTATTTTTTCTGCAACAGCCTTTTCTTTAGTGGGTTTTAATTTGTCCAGCAATACAGCTATCTTGCCTTTTTCGTTTTCATTTTTTTCTGGCATTAAACAAGACACCTACGGTTTCTTTTTTTATTATCTTCCCTTTTCGTTTTCATCGACTAAAAACATCCTCTGCAATAACGCACTTCGTGCGTCCTTCTGTGTTTGTGCGTCAATTTGGTTTACTTTATTTTCTGTTTTCGTTTATTCTTTT